>JAPPGC010000062.1 GCA_028875125.1 Bacteroidota bacterium
GAAAAACACTAATTTTAACTGTCGTCAACTGTAGTTTTAATTGTCGTTGGACAGCTCGCATGCCATCCGAAGAATTGCACATTGTGATTGTTCGCGGAGAGACGTCCTATTATATCGTGGACCCGAGCTTCAAGAGGGAAGGGCGGCGATTTCGATTGGGGGTTGTCCGCCGGAGCGGTGGTGAGATCACCGGGATCACTTCCGAAGAGCGTGCAGCTTCCAGCGCAGAGGTATCACTCCATTATGAGGTGTTCCTGGCTTGGTGGGATAAGTTGAGGCTAACATTAGAATGAGATACCTGGTTCTCACTCTGGTGCTGCTCGGTGCAGGCTGTACAGCGTCAACTCCAATCGTATCGCCCCGCGCGCCGGATAAACCCATATTGCCTGGTGTAGACAGTGCACGCGTCCAGATGGCCTGGGAGCTTGCCGCTAGGTCATTTGCCCGGGACGCAGCCCAAGCTGCACGTTTGTCTGAAGAAGCCCGCAGGCTCGCTCAGTTGGCAGACAGTTTGTTGGGTCCGGAACCCGTGGCACAATCGAGAGATACCGTCAAAGCACTGGAGGCATTTAATGCGGGGGCCGATGCACTTGATCGAGTGTCGGAGGCAGACAGCCTACAGGCCCTGGAGCTACTTGAAGAAGCTGCAGAAAAATTTGAGCAGGCTCTGGATGCGGATGCATTTGATGACGAAGCCAGCCGGTGGCTAGCACGTGTGTACGAGATCCTGGCTGAGCGTTTCAGTCGGGAGGATGCAATTCAGGATCAGCTTCGCGTTCTTCATCGCCTGGTTGCCCGCAACCAGAACAGACATGACTATATAGCGCTTTTGGCGGCGGCGCAGGAACAGCAGCATTCACAAGAGGCCGGGATAGCCGCAGGTGCACTGTGGGAGCGTGCGGCACTGGTTTTATTGGATGATGTGGACATCGGATTAATCCAGGCTCCTGATTCTGCGGTTCTGTTTGCTTATCCTATCCGTGCAAGCCGGGCTTTTGTGCTGTCGGATCGAAGTCTGCTCGCGCAGGAGTCATTGAATAGAGCACGGTCCTGGCAACGAACAGCGGAAGAGCGCGCACTTATTCGTGGTGACAGTATCTGGCTTGCGTGGGATGATGGCAATTTACGTGTGCGTAAGCGGTTTGATGTACTTCTGAATGAGGTTGCCGGCAATCCTGGAGCGGCTGTTGAGGGGCTGACGGAATTACTTGCAGATGTTCACGAGCGGGATGCCCGTATTGATGTACGCCATCAACTGGCTCTGGCGCATTATGCATCAGGTGGAGAAGAGCATGCCGCCGAGTCAATGCAGGATCTGGTCACGGAGGAGCCAGGCAGGCACTCGTAGATGACTATGCAGTCATGACTTACAACTTGGCGCAGACACTTCGACAGGCAGGGGATCTGGACAGAGCGCTGGCGTATCTCCTGCAGAGTGCATCATTAAATGCACCTGCCGCAGCACGGGCTGCCTTTGATGCATCCATCCTGCTCAGAAACAACCTTGATGCGGCAATCAAGTACGCGCGAATGGCAGAAGCGCGCATAGATGCGCTTGGCGGCAGTGAGCGCAATGCACTCACCCGATATCTGGCAGAGCTGTATCGCAGGAGTGGCGATCGCGAACGTGCAAAGGTGTACATCGATCGCCTCCATGCATCTCAAGGCAATTGAGAAGCTGCAAAGCCCGGAGTATGAGTGTGGAGATTTCCGAACACTGGGGCACATACTGTGAAAGTACAGGCCTGTGTGTAATCCGGCGGTATAGAGAACCCATTCGCATCAGTCCAGGTTTTGTGCGAGTGAAGTGTCTAGGGTCGCTGCTAACAATGAAGGGTAGGGTGGGAGAGTACTCAATGGCCGAATAAAAAGGACTATGTCCGGAAAACCTTTCAGGAGCACGGACAACTGTAAGCCATGAGTGAACTTTTGACATGGCGACGGGTCTTCAACAAATTTAGTGAAAGCGGTATTGGATCCGGGAAGAAAATGGCTCTGCAGTTCTGACCGGTTCACGATCCTGCGCAAGGATAACCTCGGGATCGGCGGACATAGCGAAGCCAGCAAGTCAGTACACTGGACGCGTACTATACTTCATTTTGAGTTCGGCTGACGAAAGGGCCATCGTGTCCAAACACATCAAGGCAGGCAAAGTACATCACGATGATCAAAAATACGAAAGCCTATGCCGTAGCATAGGTCCGAAGAGAAAGCAGTGCCACAGGTCCGGCGTCTATGGGCATATCCATGACTCAATGTTCTATGGTTTCACTCAATGAGGTTCCATGGCTTAAAAATGCATCATATACTGAAAATGGGGCCTCGTACGATACGCTGCTATGCTACTAGTATAGCAGGAACTTCACTAGTCTCCAGATAAACGCGCCTGCAAGACCATTCGCTTCAAAATTCCAACCTGATCTTGAACGTGAATCCGGCACAATCCTTCAGATGGGCCAACGCCCCTCGAATTTCTCACCTTCACTGAGTTGTCAGAAAGTCTCCCTGCTTACCATCAGTCCGGCAACGGTTTGATAGGTTGGATGTTGTTGCCCCTTATTCTTCTTACTCCAATTCCTAGTCCACATTTTTGCTGGCAAATGCAGCTACATAACCTACTCGCCATGGTGACTTTTTGCCCATTGGTTGACAAAGCGCAACAACATGAGAGCGCCCCGGCGCTATCCAGCACCGGGGCGCTCTTTTTTAGTAGTCGGACAGTTTTACCCGACTACCTGATCAACACTCCTACTTCACCAGCGTCATACGCCCAGTCTTCACATACCGGCTCTCTACTCCGGTTGCAATCATCCGGTACAGATAATGTCCCGATGCCAGGCTGGTCGCATTCAACTCCAAGGTCAGGTTCGCACCAGCTTCAAACTCCTTGGCTGGTAGCGTCATCACTTGGCGACCCAACATGTCTATCACCTGCAGGCTTACCTGAGCCGATTCCGGAAGATCAAACTCGATCCGTGTGGATGGATTGAACGGATTCGGATAGTTTCCATGCAGGGCGAATTCTGTCGGAATCTCCGCGGTTCCTTCTTCTTCGACACCCGTAACCACCTGAGAGAGAAATACGTTTCCGTATTTGCCCACTCCCATAAATCCCAGATCGTCCTTGCCACCAGACAGGTTCAAGATCAGTGCCTCTCCCTGATAGCCATTCAGATCCAGGTAGTAGACCTCTACTTCCTCCCTGTTATCCGGTGATGTCACCTGGACATTATGGGCTCCTGGAGCAAGGGTGATATATCTGGTTGCCGAATCAAAGCTGAAGTTGTTCGCCAACAACTTCGTCGGAGTCACATTGTCGGCAGGATCCAGAACTCGTACGTCCACATCTCCCAGATCACCAGATCCATGAACCAGGATCGCTTCCACCATGTTCTCCACCGAAGAACTCAACCTGGTTTGGAGAATCTTGACTTTCGGATCCGTCACCATGCCATGAGCAATCACCGCGTAGTTCTGCTCGTTCGCGAGAGATGTCAATGGAATCTCAATGGTATCGGCAGGAGCACCAGGTGGAACAACTGGCACGATGGAAAGCATATGATCTCCCGCAGCATAGTAGCCGTAACCTGTTGCACTCTGGAAGTTAAGACCACCCCTTAACTTAACATCATCAAGGTACAGGTCAACCGAGACTGGAAGCGGCAGGTTATGAATGAACTGGACCTTCGTAAGTCCACCCGTCAACGGATCCAGATGGATCGGATTCTCCAACCCATTCGAAGCAATCCCTAAGATGGAACAGCCCCCAACATTTATACCCTCTTGGGTAATGTTCAGCACACCATTGACGAAGTCATTCACCGCGAACGTAGGCTCACTCGATGCTCCTCCAAGGTCATACGTCCCAGCCAAACGCGCGTTCGTCCAATCACAATCCCACTGTACAATGCGAATTCTTTCCGAATTGAATACATTCGAGAGCCCTTCTGCAGCGACACGAATATTCACATTACTGGATATCTCTTCTGCCAAGTCCAGCTTCCAGAATATATCCGAATGCGCATCTAGCGTAAGCGAGCCACCGTCTGCCTGAACCAGTAGGTTCTCAGAAGGCCACCCCACCACAATAGAATCCGCGGCAGTCATTGTAGATACAGTGACCATTCCGGCGTCTGCGAGGTCAACAGGTAACTGCAGAATAACCGGACGGAAGAAGGCGTTGTCGCCCTCAGATCCTCCCACAGGGAACAGGTACCCTCCGGTCACCGCTCCGCCGCCGGCATTGCCCTCCATCACATGGCGTGTTAGCATACCCGATACATACGACTGGCGGGATCCTTTCCAAATGGAAGCGTCACACGCCTCGTCACCGTCGGGACCGCATCTATCTCCTCTCTGGGCAGATGTACGTTGGACGAGGTTCTCCTCTATCCCCGGATTCTTGAAGATCCATTCATGGCTGCCGGTATCGATCACACCTTTCGTCAGGGTCAGATTAGCATACTTACCCTGCATCACATCGCTCATGAGCATGACCCCTGCATTATTGGTAATCTCCACGTCGCTAAGGTCAATCGCAGCTGTCTCAATTGATTGCTGTGACTTCCCTGAGAACTCAAGATTCGCATTGAGCATCATATCGTCGCCCTGGGTGACCCCCTTGGTGACCGTCCCGAAGTGGAAGTCCCCTTTCAGGACCAGATTTGAGGAATTTATCGACTCAAACCGGTGGGCGCTATCGGCAACCATGAAATCGCCCATGACGGTCGTCGTTCCATCAAACAGGCCCACACCATCCTGGTGTCCAGCATGCATCTCCCCTGCATTCTGCGTGAAGTCACCTTCGACAATTACCTCTACATTATCCCAGAAACGGACACCTCCGGTCCCGCTTATCGTGAGACTACCACCAAGTTTGAGCGAATCCAAATTTTCACCCTCCGAGTTCACATAGATCCTGGCAGAACTGAGTTCAACATCTTTTTTGATCTCTGTGACGTTTGGCGTATAAAATTCAACCGCTCCATCATTCATCGCCGATAGACTGTCAACCACCACCATGCCTGCTCCATTATTACCCGTACTATGAAAGGATAGCCCCCCGCCCCAGTTAGCGTCTGTCGCCTTATCTTTTGGGGTTGGAGTCGCATCCAGAACGACCGTGTTGAATGTCTCCCCAGTAATGCTGGTTTCCTTGCTGCCCTTCGGGATCATAATCTTGGGCGATAGTAACATCCCTACATTTTTGTCACCCTCGCGCGCAATCGTCAGGCTCGCATCAGGCCGGCCAACTCCGGTCAACCCATCGGTTTTCGCTGTGACCTCTGGACCCAATATCAGATCACCTTCCCCAAGATTAACGATTCCTTTGGCGCCTATGTCAATCGCTGCAGTCTCCGAGACGTATGAGCCCGGTATTTCTGCTCCTTTCGATACACGACGTGCACCGAGCAGGGTCAGATCTCCATCATCGGTTACCAGTGTTCCGTCAACCGTGACCGTACCATGGGTCGTCACACTGGCTGCATGCAGTATCCCCATAGTCTTATCATCAGCATCGATGCTCAGGAATCTGTTGCTGGCTCTAAATGAAGCACCAACGGTCAGATCCTTTGTGACATGTAATTTTCCACTCACGATATGAAGCTTACCCGGAAGTGACACGGTGCCTTCCTTCGTGATGACCGCATCTTTATGCTCAATCACGACATCCCGAGGGTCGAACCACTCCATAGTTGCCGTGCGTGCCCTTTCGGTGATGTATCTCAGAATGTAACGATCAGCAGAAGATCCTCTTTCGGATATATCTGTACCGATGTCACCCGGATCATTTGCATCCGTTCGAATTGTACCATCTCTGACGTGAAGTATGCCTGTGATCGTCAATGTCTTCGTGTCATCATCCCCCGTGTCAGCGAGAACGATCGTACCACTGCAGAGTCCCACAGTACTTGCTGTCAGCGCGTCCCGGAATAGAATTTCTCCCGTGCCGGTATGGAGCACCAGTGTACCCCCATTTACCAGAGGAGCCGTATCGGTGCTACGACCGCCATAGGAAAGTTTCGTTACATAGGAGTCGGCGTGTAACTTACCATCTAAACCCCTCCCCTGAAGAATGAGTTCGCCTGCCACTTTCGGATCTGAATCACTGTTACCAACTATGACATTGCCATCGGAAACAAGCTCACCACTACTTCCTACATGCAGCGTCGTGACCTGCAGACTTCCACTTCCCTCAACACTCAATTCACCCTGGGTGACCAAGGTCGTAATTGACATATCCCCATTGGCCACCACTACATGATCGCTCCCACTCGTAAACGTTACGCGATTCCCACGGCCTAGTGAAATATCATCGTTTCCCTTACACTCACCCTCAATGTTTGACATAGCGGGATTGCCCATCGTGATCTCTCCTATCCCTGCGTTAGCCTCTGAATAGAGGTCACCTTCCAGCTGCAGATTATGAACACTGTAATACATGGGGTTATTATTCAGGTTTGTTCTCGTTGAGTCATCCCCATGCAAATGAACCTCCCCATCATTCTGAAAGTCCAGATTCCCCTCAATCGTAGATGTTCTGGTAATATGCCCAGGTCTCGCTCCAACACCCGCTGGGGGCGCTGTGAAGAGCACCTTAGTAGCACATACTTCTGCCGCGGCGCTAGTACCAGCAACCGCCGCCCGATCCTGATCATCAGTGTTATCGAACTTCAGCACCAAATCGCCCCCAATCGTGGCATTCGTCTTGAACTGTAAACCCGAAAACTGGACCGTGCTCACTCCTGCTCCATCATCGGCTGGTCCATCGGGATCATACGTACACAATTCCGGGTCCGTCTCACGGACAAATATTATATCAGGAGGAGTCTCAGTATCTATCCTTGCTTGACCGTAAAGGCTAGCGTCGACCGTTTCGCTCCCCCAGATAGCCTCCGGGAATGCCCCTTCATCCAAAGTCACACTTCCATCAATCGTAGCAGCGCCTTCGAACACAACGCGGGCATCATTCCACTGCTGCACATCGCCATCAACCGTCACACTACCTCTGAAAATGATGTCCGTCGTAAGAGAATCAAGCATATTCGCAGTCGTAGCATCACCGTCTCCATCGCCATCGTCGTCTGCTGGGTCTCTCGCAATAGCTCCCGCGGCAATGAGCCCACCAATTTCTCTCAGACTGATACAGACGTTGCCAGCCGCGATAGCATAGATGTCGTTAAGAATCCGGCCACCGCCTCCAATCATCACGCAATCATCGTGATCAACCTTATTCTTGTCATCGGGCATGTAGTCGGTTGCATTATGCAAGTTGAATCCATCAGCGTCCCGTTCAGCATTAGTGTGTGCAATCCATATCGCTCCGGTCCCGCCAATGGTACCCTTGACGGTGAAATCCTCACTGCTATCCTTGTCGCCTCTCTGCAAAGGAACCCTCAACTGAAGCGGATTGTCTGGGGTCTCTGGATCATCCCGTGACTGACCTTTTGTACCTACCGTCAGAGTTGCCCCGGTATTAACCATAAGCTTAGAAACAGTAAGAACCGGACCAACTGCGTCCTCTGCCGCAGCTGGTCCTCGTAGGGTTAAATCACCTGCAACGACAAGCTCGTCGAGCGCTGTACGGGCTGCGAATTGCATGTAATCCGAAACTTCCCAACTCCCCTGATTCTTTACGGTTGCACCAAAAGGATCGGTGACATCCGCCGCTACTGTGACCGCTTTGAATCTGACCGTGAGATTGGCGTGACGTATTACTTGCGAACCTGCTGCGGAGAAGTTAATCACCCCATCACCTGTGAACTCCACCGTACCCCGCACTCCTGCACCCCCGCTCTGCAGATAGGCAGAAAAGATCACACTGTTGCCAGGAATGTTCTGGTCCTCAGGAACAGGAACCCTAACGGTGCCACCGTCCCTGCGAACCCTGAATGAAATGACATCATTGGCCGTGGTCGAAGCGGTTAAAGCTGTCGCGAAAGTGCATCCAGTCGTTTGAACTTCGCAATCCGCCGCCACGGTACTGGTACTGGCCGGATCTACGTAACGGGTTGTCTGTGCAAATGCACCAGGTAGCCCGACCAGCGCAATAAGCACCGCGACACAGCCGAGCTTGAAAAAATTAGTAAGATGTTTCATGTTCTTGGGCCTCCGCCCGCTAAGTTTTGGTTGAAGTTGGGTAGAACAGCAGGGATACCTAACTGCAATTAGGTAGGCCTAACTCGATTTGGGTACTCCCGGTACTCTCTCTGAGGGATTACACGCCAAGTAACGACTACACGTAATCCCTGTCTGAGATTTTACAATTGTTTCTTCAGAAAGTTAAAAAGACTTCGCCAGCTAGTAAGGAAGATCCCGCTGGATCGCAACCACAGTGCCGAACAGATGCCTCCAAAGTACCCCAATCAAAATCAATAGAGTGATCTATTCAGCCTGATCCCGTCCAACAATGACTTGTATCAGTTTGATCCAGTCACAAAGACGCAAATAATGTAAAAACGAAAACTCTCATGTAATTTCACTGATCCACCACCGACTGTTCATTCGATCATCCGAACTTGATAAACAACGCTGAACTGTGAAATTAACGACTTGCTCAACGGAACGAGACCGTTAACAATAAGAAGATATGAAAACTGTCTCTATTCTGCATAACTCCTGCGAATCTACCCCGATCAGTCGGAATAGTGTATTGCAAATGCCAGGGGCTTGTTTCAATCATTGAGGAAACTTTTGATTGTTTTTGTGAC
>JAPPGC010000006.1 GCA_028875125.1 Bacteroidota bacterium
TGAGATCAGGTCAAAAAGTCAGACACGACGGAAGGGAAATGTCGAAGTCGCGCTCTGCTAAAACACATCCATTCCGAAGGAGTCGCTATGGTGCCCGTTGGACCGTCTACAATGCAGGCTACCGTACACAGAGATGTGTCCTCTACGGATATCGACACCGCCGTGGAGTCTATTGCACGCGCACTCAGACAACTGTAACAGTGAGTGACGGCAACCCCGTACAGGCTGCTTCCAGTTGATCTCCTGCCACTACTGGACCCACGCCTTCCGGTGTACCAGTGTACAGCAGATCTCCCTGCTCAAGTGTGAAAACCCTCGAACAGAAGGATATGAGTTGGGCAACTGTGAAAATCATATCTCCCGTGTGCCCCTGCTGCCTAACCATACCATTTACTTTGAGTGATAACGTCAGCGCCTGAGGATCGGGAACCTCGTCCGCCGGGACCAGCGGTCCAAGCGGCGCAAACGTATCAAATCCCTTAGCGATGCTCCATGGCCTCCCTTTCTTCTTTGCCTCGGACTGAAGATCCCGTGCGGTCATGTCCAGACCCACAGCATATGCCATCACATGATTAGGAGCTTCGGATTCCCGAATATTCCTACCTCCGGGTCCGACTAGAACCACCAGCTCCACTTCGTGATGTACATCAGAGGTCATTGCAGGAAGGACCACAGAACCCTGCGTGCGCACGATCGCAGTCGATGGTTTAAGGAATACTACAGGACTCTTGGGAACAGCGGCTCCCATCTCCGCTGCATGTCGAGCATAATTGCGGCCGATGCACAACACCTTGCCCACATGCAGGCGTTCCTTTGTGGATGGATCAGTCAGCGTCATCAAATTAGAGGGGAACCAAATTTGTGTATAGGTATTCCATTGGCCTGCCGGAAAACTTTCGCGCCAATAAAAGCGCTCCACAAGCAAAGTAGGTAATAAATGTTCGCAGTAGTCAGCATCAGCGGAAAGCAGTATCGCGTCGCCGAAAAGGATACGCTTTTTATCCCGTACACTTCCGGGTCCAACGAAGGAGATACACTCCGATTCTCGGAGGTCCTCTTACTCGCCGATGGCGATAAGGTTAAGGTGGGGCGCCCTCATGTAGATGGCGCACATGTGTCTGGTGAGGTAGTCCAACACGTGAGGGGGGATAAGATTATCGTCTTTAAGAAAAAGCGCCGCAAGCGGTACAAGGTCAAGCGTGGCCACCGCCAGCGGTATACACAAATTCGGATTTCGTCACTTTCTGCTGGCGAAACAGACTGACCAGATAAATATGGCACACAAGAAAGGCGTAGGCTCCACCAAGAATGGCCGTGATTCCAAGCCCAAGATGCTGGGCGTTAAGGTTTATGCCGGACAACAGATCCTGGCCGGTGGTATCATTGTGCGGCAACGAGGCACCCGCGTCCATCCAGGCGATAATGTCGGCCGGGGAGGTGATGATACACTCTTTGCTCGCACGACAGGAGTCGTTCGTTTTGCGAGCGGCCGTAATGACCGCAAGATCGTACACGTGGATCCTCTTGTTGCTTAGGTCTGAGTTATCACCAGGGTATAAGCAAGCAAAAAGCAAAGTCGCCCAATGGGTACAATGAATCGTATGCGGGAGAACACGGGCGTGGTCCTGTGGGTTCTCGTGATCTCCTTCGGTGGCCTGTGGGTGCTCCAGGACTCTGGCGTTTTTGATACTATCGGCACGGATCCTTTGGGCAAAGTCATCATCGTCAATGGCGATCCCATCACCCGCGATGTTTACAGCCGGCAACTGGAGGCGCAACTTGAGCAGATCAGGCGGACCAATAACGGCAACGTAACACCACAGCAATTAGAGCTTGAACGTGAACGGGCCTATAATGCTTTGGTGGAAAACAGTCTGCGCGAACGTGTGATGGACGATATCGGTGTTACGGTCAGTGACGCCGAGGTTAGAGAGTTGATCCTTGGCGAAAACCCCCACTGGCTTATACGCCAGAATTTCTCCGACGGCGCCGGTGGCATTAACCGCGCACTTCTACAGAACGTTATTGACGATCCCGCACAGCGGCCGACGGTGATTCAGATCGAACAGTTTATTCGGCTTTCCCGCCGCGAACAGCGGTTTAATCAGCTTCTGGAAGCAACGGCGCGTGCCTCGGATGCGGATGCAAGGCATGCTTGGGTACTGCAACAAAAGAGTGTGGATGCTGAATTTTTCCTCCTGCAGTATGCGGATGTTCCTGATTCTCTAGTTTCCGTGACCGACCGCGATGTGCGGCGATATTATTCAGATAATCAAGAAGACTATGCGCGTGAACGCCTGTACACGATTCAGCTTGCATCGCTGTCACGGCTGCCTGCAAGCGAGGATACACTTGCGATCATGCGAGAACTTGAACGCCTGCAGCAGGGGCTTGAAGAATCCGAAAACGATTCATTATTCCTTGCTCAGTCGGGGAGTGAAATTAGCTGGTCGGACAATTTCCGTAGCGCTTCCACCTTAGCACCCGAAATAGCGAGCAGCTTGTTTGAACAGGGTGACGTGCCACAGACCGGGGACGTGATTGGACCGGTTATCGTGAACGGTCAGGCACAACTCATCAAAGTCACCGACACACGCCCCGCAGAAGACACACACGTCCGGGCCCGTCACATTCTCCTGAACGATAAAGAAAACCCGGCCGCAATACGGGATATTCGGAGAAGAATACTGGCCGGCGAGGATTTTGCAGCGGTTGCCGCACAAATGAGTGATGATCCCGGCAGTGGATCTAATGGCGGAGATCTGGGCTGGTTTGGGCCAGGCAGAATGGTGGCGCCCTTTGAGGAGGCTGCCTTCGGTGCAAGTATCGGAACACTTGTCGGCCCGGTCGAGACTGACTTTGGTTTACACCTGATTGAAGTGAACCACCGCGCAACCGTGGATGTGCAACTTGCACAACTGGCCTACACCATTGACGTCTCTGTCGCGACGCTAAACAAAATCCAGGAAGCACTGGAAGACTTGGCCTACTACGCCGATGAGGAGGGAGACTTCGTAGGCGAGGCCAGCCGGAGAAACATTGAACTCCAGGTCTTGCAGGTCCAGGATGGGCAGACGGCGTTCCCCGGATTTGGTCAAAGTTTCGCGATGGAAGCTTTTCTGCGCGATTCAGATGTCGGAGAGATCAGCCCCGTTATTGAGCTTGATGATGTGGCTCTCGTAGTTCAGGTGGTTGACATTGAAGAAGCCGGACATGAACCATTTGATACGGTTGAGCCCCAGGTAAGACAGCTGGCCCTCCTTCAGAAAAAGCGTGATCATCAGGTTACCCTACTACGCGAAGCATATGAGTCTGGCGGATACGATGGCCTTGCTGATGCACTCGACATTACACCACAAATTGCATCCGGTGTATCGTTCCAGAGTCCCATCATTAGCGGATTAGGACGAGATTACCATTTTGTTGGCATAGTGCTGGGTCTGGAAGCGGAAGAAGATTCCGGCGTGATTGAAGGGGAGAATGGTACGTATGTGGTGCGCGTGACGGATGTATTTGAGCCAGTCGAGATCTCAGACGACGAATTGAACAACCTGAAGAATGACCTGTCCAGTGAGCAGCAAACCGCTATGCTCAGGGATTGGATCTCTTCGCTACGCGAATCCGCCAAAATTGAAGATTTACGAACGGATCTACTGCCCCTACAGTAGGCCCAACGTGAGTTCCGTCAAGTAATCAGTGCGTGACAGATCCTCTAAATCTGACTTAGCGCCTGCTCCAGATCCTCCAGCAAGTCCTCTAAGTCCTCAATCCCGACCGATAACCGAACCAGGTTATCCGTCACTCCAAGCCGGGCACGTTCCTCTGAGCTAAGTGCACCGTGCGACATGGTCGCCGGATGTCCTGCAAGGCTTTCTACCCCGCCAAGACTCTCTGCAAAGGCGAACACGCTCAGAGACTGCAATACTCTCCTTGCCTCGCTTGATGAGGAGGTCTTGAGCGTCATGGACAGCATGCCACCAAAACCATTCATTTGTGACTTAGCCAAGGCATGCCCTGGGTGCGATTCCAGTCCAGGGTAGTTAACCTGCATCACCTTGGGATGTCTGTCCAGATATGTGGCAATCTTTTGAGCATTCGTACAATGACGCTCCATCCTTATGTGGAGCGTTTTTGTGCCTCGAAGAGCTAAAAAACAATCCATCGGCCCAGGAATCGCTCCCACACATTTGACCTGGAACCGTAGATGATCCGCCCATTTCTCGTCATTGGTGCAAACGAAGCCTCCAACGATATCCGAATGGCCACCCAAGTATTTTGTGGTTGAATGCAGAACCATATCTGCTCCAAAAGAAAGTGGTTGCTGCAGGTATGGCGAGGCGAAGGTATTATCAACAACCACGGCGGCTCCGACCAATTGGGCACACGCACAAACTGCGCTAAGGTCAACAATCTGGATCAATGGATTTGTTGGAGATTCAACCCAGATTACCTTTGTCTGAGACGTGACTGCCTGCGCAAGCACTTCTACCCTTGTCAGATCAGTAAACGTAACACGTACGCCCATCGGAGCCAGCACCAGCTTCAAGTAGCGATAGTTGCCTCCATACATGTCCTCTGAGGCAATGATATGATCCCCCGGACGCAATGCTCGCAGAATAGCATCCGTCGCAGACATGCCAGATGCGAAGGCTATGCCATGCGACGCACCTTCCAACCCCGCAAGGTTGTTCTCAAGTACCGTCCTTGTTGGATTGGCAGCCCGCCCATACTCGTACGCAGTTGTCTCGCCCTCGGGAGGCTGTACGTACGTTGCCGTTTGATATATGGGAGGCATAACTGCCCCGGTTGCATGGTCCGGGCTCTGCCCAGCGTGCACAGCCAGCGTTGCAAAACGCATGGGTTGGATGAGTTGATTAAAACCGGTCCTCCGAGCGCCCAGGCAAAGCTTGAGCGCCCTGTTGTTCGGCACAGATCCGGGCCTCTTCCGCGCGAGAACGCTGATTAGTTTGCCTATACGCTCTGTACAGCGCGTCACAAATCTCACTTGTATCTCCCAGATCACGCTCGACCAGGTCATTGGCCGCCTCAAAGTATTTGATCGCCTGTCCGAACAACTGCTGCTTCAACTGTCCAAGTTCATCCTTCCGGGCTTCCATCTCAGCAATTTGCCGCGAGGCAAACCTACCGCCATTCTGCAACGAGTCCTCCACGGCCTGGTAGCGCCCATCCACACTGAATCCACTGTTAACGTAGGCCGCCCCAAGGTTGAACAACGCATTTGTATAAGAAGAATCGAGTGCAACCGCCTCCATCAGCATATCTATGGCCCGCTCGTAATCCTGCTGGCGCAGTAGTAGTGTTCCGTAGTTGTAGAGAAATATTTTATTGTCCCTCTCCAATGGATGGACCTCTTCATAAAAAGACAATGCCGCATCACTCATATCCGCCATAGCATACGCATTCAGCAGGAGTTTCCGAATTTCGCCGTCGTCTGGGTAACGTTTATGTGCTTCGCTGAGCGTCCTGACAGCTTCGCGATAATTCCTAGGTTGTGCTTGAGGATCCGCCGACTCAGTCGCAATCAACTCATAGGTCCGAGCCAACTGAATGAACAACTCACGATTGGTGTGCCCAGTGGCAATTGCCGCCTCAAAGGTATCCGCGGCGTCACGAGCCATTCCAGCACCGTAGTATGCATATGCTTCATTTATGAAAGCATCCATCGAATCTGGAGCTACCATTGAAGCATTCCGGAATCGGCGTGCAGCTGAAACGAACCCTCGCACACGCTCCTTCCCACCCAACTGCTCTGCATCTTCATATATCGCCATCGCCGAGGTAAACTCATTGACGTAGAGGATGGCAAGCTGTCTGTTTTTGTGTGGAGCATTAACAGAATCCAGCATCACAGACTGAGCGTAGGCACCAAGTAACTCTCCGATATACGCTGTTCGCTCGTCCTGATCATATACATCGGGTAGCATCTCGAAAATAATATCCCCCTTCAGCACCAACGCATCCAGGTTGTCTGGATTATTTTCCAAGGCTTTGTTGATGTTGGTTAGTGCGCGATCATAGTCCTTATTCCGCAGATCCAGACGGGCACCTTCGACATTCGGATCGCTACCACAACCATCAGCGGCTGCAAGAATCAGAACCAGTAGCAACCAGCTCGCTATTAGAAAAATACGTTTCATCATAAAGGGGATTCAGTTGTCGACGGTAGCCTCATTCAGTTACGCAAGTATCTGGAATGTGTTGCTATTTCGGGTCAGGAAACACAAACTCCATTGAACCACGGTAAATCTTATCGGCGGGCCCCTCCAAGTATACACGATCTGTTTCCAAACCAACATTGAGCTCGCCACCTGGCATTTGTACAGTATAGGCATCTGAAATAAGCAGGCCTGACTTGTGCGCAACCACTGCGCTTGCAATGGCACCCGTTCCACAGGCAAGGGTTTCCGCTTCAACGCCCTTCTCGTATGTACGCACGTGCAACCGTTTGTTGTCGGCATTGGAGTCAATGGCCACAAAATTAACGTTAGCTCCTGCAGGCCCGAGCATCGGATCACTTCGGAGTGCGGCCCCCCAACTGCTTAACGGAAGTTGATTCACATTGTCCACAAGGCAAACCAAATGTTCGGTGCCTGGCCACAAATAATGTACAGAACGGATTCCATTCGGAATCTGATTTGCCAAATTTGGGGCGTCACGGTAGTTCTGAGGGGCATCCAGATAGACACGAATGGGGGCGTCCTCCTCACCAGGAGTGCGCACTTCACATAATCCTGAAGCGGTCTGCATACATACAATCTTCTTGTTAAAGCCACCCTCCCGCGCAAATCGGGCTAGGCAACGCGCTCCATTGCCGCACATGGTACCTTCGCTACCGTCCGCATTGACATAAATCATTCTGTAATCGGCCTCTGCATGCGTAGGGGTAGCCAGTGCTAGGACTCCATCCGCACCGATACCAGTCCGCCGCGGGCATGATTGCCTTGCCAACATGGATAGTTCCGAAAGGGAGAATTCATAGAAGCGGTTGTCCAGTACGATGAAGTCATTACCGGCACCATTCATTTTAGTGAATTCAACAATTAAAGCACGCTTCATTTGGCAACTTCTGTACTTCAGTTCAGTTTTACCCGGGAAAGGAATACCCGCCGACACCGGACATCGTAACAATTGGCAGAAACTACACTCACGCTTGATCACACCGATCCCCTTTTACTCTTCGGCACGCATGACGTGCATCTGAGACGGATCGAGGCTGCCTTTCCGGATACCAAAATCATTGCGCGGAATAATCAAGTCCGCCTTCGTGGCCCTAGCGCCACTCTTGACTCAATTGTGCACGCATTTGACGAATTGGCTTCCGTTGCAGACCGTAACGGAGCCGTGACCACTGGAGATCTTGACACCATACTGGCAATGGCAACCGCAAACCCCCGACAATCCAATAAGAAAGTGGGGTCTGTGGTGTTATATACACCATCTGGGGAAATGATCAGGACAAAAACCCCTGGACAAGCCGAATTGGTTGAAGCTTCCCACAACAATGATATTGTGTTTGCAATTGGCCCGGCAGGCACCGGAAAGACTTATATGGCCGTTGCGCTTGCAGTAGCAGCACTGAAAGCCAGAAAAGTTAAACGTATCGTTTTATGCCGGCCTGCTGTTGAGGCCGGGGAACGGCTTGGCTTCCTTCCTGGTGACTTTCGCGATAAGGTTGATCCATACTTGCGCCCCCTGTACGATGCACTGGAAGAGTTTTTGCCAACAGAAAAACTTACCACGCATCTGGAGGATCATGTTATAGAAATTGTCCCCCTGGCCTTTATGCGAGGCCGCACCCTCAATTCCTCATTCGTTATTCTGGATGAAGCCCAGAACGCAACAGCACTACAGATGAAGATGTTTCTCACGCGACTGGGGGTGAGCAGCCAAACCATCGTTACCGGAGATATCACACAAATCGATCTTCAGGATGCACAGCAGAGTGGACTAGTGGAAGCCCAGTCCATCCTCCAAGATATCAGAGATATTGAATTCGTGTATTTCAAAAAGATTGATGTGGTACGACACCGACTGGTCAAAGCTATCATTGATGCCTATGAGCGCAACGCCTGATAGTTCTTGTCGGAATCCCAGATGTCTACATGGATTCTCACGGTATTGTAGGATGCACCTCTTGACCAGATAACCTGGTATCTGTATCTGCTTGAGCCTACCGCAGATTGTACTCAATACCGGAGCTGAACCGCCGTTTGCCACTATAAAATTCGGACTGAGACCCGGGCTGCAGCCTTCATAGCTTCGGGAGGGGATTCCTATTGCTTGATCAGCGGTGAGTATCAGGAGTCTACTAGTGCCAGCAAATTGTCTACACGCGACTTCGACATTTCCCTTCCGTCGTGTCTGACTTTTTGACCTGATCTCAGG
>JAPPGC010000001.1 GCA_028875125.1 Bacteroidota bacterium
TGAAAACAGGGCCTTTTTGGCCTTCAGAGAGTTGCAAACTGTCGAAGTCAGGAATGTCATCTGATGTTTGGTGTGGTGGTGCCGCCGTGGACCAACTCGTACGGATAATTTAGCAAACCGGATCATCCAGCACCAGAATACTGAGGTTCTGTATCACTGCAACCGTAAGATTGGGATGAGGTGTCCGTACCGATCATCGACGAGTATCACCGCGTTGAGGCTAAATTCTCAAACAATCGACTTTGACCGTACTCGGACTAAGTCGGCTCAGTGGATGGCCATATCCCAAACAACCACCATGTGAACACGAGTATCGGAGTCGATAAGTCTTCCATAGACACGGTTTCCCCGTATTCTCATTGGTCGCATCTGGCTAGACAACATGGTCGAAGGGATGACCTGTCCCTGTTGATCCACAATCAACCATTCAGTCTCCGATGCATCTTCGCGCGTGCTCAGGCTAACCCAAAGCCTGTCAAGATCGTCAACGAGGAAATATGAAAACGCCGGTTTGGTCGCGGGCAATCTCGCGCGCGCGAGGTTATCGAACGGGGGGCCGAGAGTACTGTAGTAGGCCAATGCATCATCCCGCTCCTTGCGTGTTACTTGAACGGGCTCATGCGAAACCTTGATTTCATTTTGAAGAGTGCCATCCAGACCTACGACCTGAATAGAAATAGCGTCATTCCACGCATAGTACAGAGAGCCACCAAGTGCATAGACAAAGTGTGGTGAACGGCCAAATCTGAGTGAGTGGAATTGCATTGTATCATGCGTGGTGTGTATCAACTCTTCGCGGACTGGTAGCACAGCAATCGACTCGGAAACGACCCGGCCGGCCCGGTTCTGCACATAAACGCGATGGTACCGTGTCATGTGTGCTCCCGACGGTGAGACTACACTCTCGGAGCAGATCAGGACATACCCCTCTGGCTCTACACCCAACAACAGAGTTGGTGGGCAGGCATCATTTGAACTCCCCAATGAAAGACTGTACTCAAGTTTGTGGCTTTCTGGAGAGAACACGGAGAGACGGCGCGGCCAAAAATCAAATGCATAAAGCGTATCGTTGCGACCAACATAAATCTGAGGTGGATTCTGAAACTCTCCAGGGCCTACCCCCGATCTTCCGATAGATTTTATATGATCGCCAGCAGCAGAAAACACATGAATTCCGCTGAATGAAGACTCTACTATATAGACTTTCCCCTCCGAGTCCGCGCTAACTTGAATGACCCCGCCAAGCAGCATCGTATCACCGGCAGCTTCGTCACCAATGCGTGAGGCTTCGGTAAGCGTTACTCCCTGGCCCTGCATCAGCATACCGTTGGCGGTACTGATAAGGACAACTGAAAAGATCAAAAAAACAGGAGCAAAAGCGCACGCGACAACAACGCTTATGGAGTTTGTTTTCCAATTGACCATGGCGCCAGATCTGGCTGTTCAGCGACGGTGAGACTTCTTCTCGGGGGACAATCAAAAGTTTCGCCGGCAAGGACACGCAATGCAAAGGGCACTTCTCACGAGCTCGGTCTACTAGTCTACGGATTTAGCGAATTTGGCCGGTGAGAATGTCTTCCACAGCCACCTAAGCGTCACAGGATTTGTAAGACTACACCGCCCGCGATCATTTAGCGACTTCAGACAGTAATCGATTTCAATTAAATCTTCTGCGGTAGATCCGAAGTTTTGAAGTAAATTACCCCGCTGTATGCAAATCGCTATTCAACCTACAATCTAACGCTTGGAATGTCCACCCAATACGTGTATCGCTTCGGAGGCGGAGCCACCGAAGGATCAAAAGAAATGAGAGCCTTACTTGGCGGGAAGGGAGCCAATCTGGCAGAGATGAGCGCCATTGGCCTACCGGTTCCCCCCGGCTTCACGATAACTACCGAAGCCTGTCGCTACTACAGTGACAATCACTGCTGGCCCGAAGGTCTGGATGCCCAGATACAAGACGCCATACACCACCTCGAGAATGCACTAGGACGCACAATTGGAGATCCAGACAAACCCCTCCTCGTCTCTGTTCGAAGCGGGGCTGCACAATCAATGCCCGGTATGATGGATACCGTACTCAATCTGGGGCTAAACGACGAGGTTGTTTCTGGACTCGCACGGGAAAGCGGTAATGAGCGCTTTGCCTACGACGCGTACCGCCGGTTTATTGACATGTTTGGTGATGTAGTCATGGGCGTACATCACCACTACTTTGAGGAGGCCATCGACTCAATGAAGAAAGCCAAGGGGATTACAGAGGATTTGGAGTTGGACGCGGATGACCTGAAACGTCTGGTGCAGTCATTCAAAAACCTGTACGAATCACATGCTGGTCACGCATTCCCAACTGACCCGCAGGTACAACTCAAGCACTCCATAAACGCAGTTTTTAACTCGTGGGATATTCCACGTGCCCGCAAGTATCGCCAAATCAACAAGATTACAGGCCTTTTGGGCACTGCCGTCAATGTGCAAGTTATGGTCTATGGCAATATGGGTGATACTAGTGGAACCGGTGTTTGCTTTACACGCAATCCTGCCACTGGGGAGAGAGAACTCTATGGCGAGTTTCTAGTCAACGCTCAGGGAGAAGATGTTGTGGCTGGAATTCGCACACCGAAACCGATCTCGGAGATGGCCGAAGAATTTCCTCAGCCACATAAAGATTTGGTCCGAATGACCACGAATCTCGAAAAACATTACCAGAATATGCAGGATATAGAGTTCACGATCCAGGACGGATCGCTTTATATCCTGCAAACGCGTGATGGTAAACGGACCGGACGTGCAGCGTTGCGCACTGCGGTGGACCTAGTTAAAGAGGGGATCACTGACAAAGAGAATGCAGTAAGGAAACTCGTTGAGCCAAGACACCTCGATCAACTGTTGCATCCTGGTTTCAAGGACGAAGTCGCATACCGTGATGATGTGATGGCGACTGGACTTCCGGCCTCTCCGGGAGCTGCAGTGGGACAGGTGGTGTTCAGTGCTGACAACGCCGAGGCCTGGGCACAGGATGGCAAAAAAGTCATCCTGGTCCGTATCGAAACGAGTCCAGAGGATGTAGGCGGCATGGATGCGGCGCAGGGTATACTAACCTCCCGGGGCGGCATGACAAGTCATGCCGCAGTAGTCGCACGCGGCTGGGGCAAACCCTGCGTTGCAGGCTGTGGAGATGTCGTGATCAATTATGCAGACAAATCCTTCGTTGCGAATGGTACCGCAGTTAAGGAAGGAGACTGGATCAGCATCAACGGCTCGTCGGGAGAGGTTATTCATGGCGCACAGGAGCTGGTAAGCGCTCAGATGAGTGAAGACTTTGCAACCTTCATGGAATGGGCCGATGAGATCCGCCCCATGGGTGTGCGAACTAACGCCGATACGCCTGAGGATGCCGCAAAAGCAATTTCGTTCGGGGCGGAGGGCATCGGCCTCTGCCGTACGGAGCACATGTTCTTTGAGGGCAATCGCATTTTGTCTGTCAGGGAAATGATTCTGGCCAAGTCCGAGGAGGCCCGTGAGTCTGCGCTCGCCAAGCTACTTCCCTTCCAGAGAGAAGATTTTGCCGGAATCTTCCGTGCGATGCCGGGAATGCCAATCACAATCCGCCTGCTGGATCCACCGCTGCACGAGTTCCTCCCCCATGATCAGGCCGGCAAATCAGAAATGGCGCAACTCATGGGCGTTTCGCTGGCTGAGATTGAAGCAAAAATCGCCGAACTGCACGAATTCAATCCTATGCTGGGGCACCGCGGCTGTAGGCTTGGAATTACCTACCCAGAGATTACCGCGATGCAGGCAAGAGCCATCATTGAAGCCGCCGTAGAAGTCAAGGGACAGGGTGTTGATCCGAAGCCGGAAATAATGGTGCCTCTAATTGGAACTGTACAGGAGTTCGTCAACCAGAAAGAACTTATTCAGCGGACCGCAGAAACCGTATTTGAGGAAACTGGAACCAGAGTAGAATACCTGATCGGCACTATGATTGAGGTTCCGCGTGCCGCATTAACGGCTGCAGAAATAGCAAAAGCAGCCGACTTTTTCTCCTTCGGTACCAATGATCTGACCCAAATGTGCTTTGGATACAGTCGCGATGACGCCGGTAAATTTCTGCCCGGCTATGTGGAGCAAAAAATCCTACGCGATGATCCATTCCAAACGCTCGACCAGGAGGGGGTTGGACAACTTGTTCAAATGGCAACCGAGCATGGTAGGGGCGCCAACTCAACCTTGAAAGTAGGGATCTGCGGTGAGCACGGGGGTGAGCCAAGTTCGGTTGGGTTCTGCTACCGCCTAGGCCTGGATTACGTTTCCTGTTCACCTTTCCGTGTTCCTATTGCCCGCTTATCAGCAGCCCAGGCACACTTGGAAAATATGGCATGAGATCATGGGCTGGCTGACAGGTTTTGCAGGTGCATCAAAACCTGCAAAACTGGCTATTCAGCATGAACAGGCCCGGCTTAACATTCGGGAACCGAATCTGCACGCACAGGCAGGAGGTCCTGTTGAGACCTGCTCTGGTGGAAAACTTCTGGGCGGCGGTGCCTTTTTCGTTACGGGTGTGGGAATTCGTGATGACCGCATCCTGCAAGAAAAAGACTGGGCTGCCCTCCTGGCCCAAACCAATACCGATCTGGCAGATCTGGACGGACACTTTGTTGTCCTGCGCTGGCAACCCGGCAAAGTAGAACTGTTCACAGATAGCACCGGCACACGAACTGTTCACCTCCTAGAACATGCAGACGGAGTGTTTTTCAGTACACGGCTTGACTGGCTTGTTCAGTACGCGGGCCCCCTGGAGATAGACTACGCAAAGTTTGGAACACAATGGCTCCTGGCAAACTCACTGGATACAACCAGTCTTGTAAAAAAAGCCATCCGCCTCGGTGCTGGCGGATGCGCTGTGGTGGAGCAAGGGCGCTTGAAGGTAAGCCTGCGACCATGGAGCTGTACGACCACGCAACTTGATCGTAACGGAGAAGGATATAAACACGCCCTTCAAAAAGCAATCCAGATAAGTGGACCGAATCAATGGAGTCTGGGACTGTCAGGGGGACTGGATTCGCGTGCATTGCTTGCACTCGGCGAATTCCGTAAAACGCATGTCTGGGGCCCTCCCGATCATCCTGATGTACAGATATCCACAGACCTGGCCCGCATTACTGAGATTGAACATGAATACTTCCAGATTCAGTTGCCGGAAATCGCGGATTGTGTTGACCTGCTGCGTGAACGGGTCGCATTAACCCAGGTGATCACCCCTGCTTCCGCTACTATCGAGCGCATTATTTACGGCAGATTACACGAAACAGGTTTAGGCATTCTGGATGGTGGTTTCGGTGAGATTGCACGCCGACAACTCATGAACCAAATCGTGTTCAGGCGTGCCTTTAATCTGGGCAAAGCACAGGCAACCATACCCCGCATACTTGCGGGAAAAGCAGATTTTTTTGCACCGGATGTGCACAAAATCATGACTGGCGGTGCCGAAGATGAGTTTAATACCTGTTGGCAGCGCCTCCCCACATCAATGACTACGGCTGATAAGGCAGACCTACTCAGTGTTCAATCACGCCTGCCAAACTTCTTTGGGCACGAGCAGAATTATCTGGACAACGTGTGTGTTTCATACATGCCGTATGCGCAGCCCTCAGTGCTCAGGGCGTTGTTTCAGGTTCCTCTCCGACTCCGCTGGCACGGACGTCTGTTGCGAAAACTTATTCGAAAACATGCTTTCGCTCTGACAGATCAGCCTCTGGTAAAAGGTACCGTGCGATATCCTTTTGGTCTGGGGACGGTCAGTTCCCTCGCATATACCCGTGCAAAAAAGAAGCTGGGACTTGCCTATCGTGATCCACGCCCACGAGATTTCATTAACCACCTGCGTGAGTTCCTGTTGGATATGCTGCACAGCGCCTCCGTACAGGACTGTGATGCATACGATCAGGCGAAGCTACAGCTTATGGCCGATAGCTTCGCCAGCGGTGATACCAGCTACATCGGACAACTGGACTGGTGGCTCGCCTTTGAAGCTTGGAGAAGCATGCTGCGCCGGGAGAACAGCTAAACTTTGAAGGTCGCCGACCGGTTTTAACACGACATAGTGTTTCCGGTGAAGGTCACAACCTGACCGCAATCACACATCATTCCCAAGCGGAACAAAGGCCTGAACCCCTGTGATCGCACGCCCAAGTATCAGACCATGTATGTCATAAGTCCCCTCATATGTATTGACGCTCTCCAGGTTGACCATATGATGAATCACCCGAAACTCTCCACTGATTCCATTCCCTCCCAGCATATCACGGGCAGTTCTTGCAATATCCAGCGCGGTGTTGCAATTGTTACGTTTGGCCATAGATACCATTTCGGGTATGGCACGCCCCGAATCCATCAGTTTCCCCAGACGCCAGGCCAAAAGCTGCATCTGTGTAATGCTGGTGACCATGTTGGCCAGTTTCGTCTGCACCAGTTGCATAGACCCAAGTGGGTGACCAAACTGGTGTCGCTCCATAACGTATTGTCGCGCCCTTTGAAAACAGTTTTCTGCTGCCCCACAGGCTCCCCACACGATCCCGTAACGGGCACTGTTGAGACAAGTAAACGGTCCACGCAATCCGCGAACTTCTGGAAAAACCCTTGAATCAGGAACGAATACATCATGCATTACGATCTCACCCGTGAGTGAGGCCCGAAGACTCATCTTATTCCCGGTCTTCGGTGTCGTTAAGCCTTTGCTTCCCCGCTCAATTATGAATCCACGAATCACACCAGGATCATCGGTCGACTCCTTCGCTTTCGCCCACACCACAGCTAAATCTGCAATTGGAGAATTGGTAATCCACATCTTTGCTCCATTCAGTCTCCAGCCTCCAGATACCCGAAGCGCAGTGGTTTCCATTGAACCCGGATCAGAACCATGATTGGGTTCGGTTAGGCCAAAACACCCAACCAGCTCTCCCGTTGCCAGTCGCGGAAGAAATGTATTTCGTTGCTCATCTGTGCCAAACTTCCAGATCGGCAACATGACAAGCGAGGACTGTACGGACATGAACGAACGGTACCCGGAATCAACGCGCTCCAGCTCACGAGCCACCAGTCCATAGGCTGTGTAGCTGACTTCGGCTCCGCCAAATTCTTCAGGTATGAACGCTCCCAAAAGTCCGATCTCTCCCATCTCCCGTGCAATTTCCGTGTGAAAAATCTCATCCTGATTACCTTCTAGCGCACGAGGTTCAAGTTTTTCCTGTGCATATCGTCTGGCCAATTGTTGAATCAGACACTCGTCTTCGCTTAATGTGTCCTCGAAATAAAGTACATCGTCTACATTCAGGGGCATTGTTTGAATCGGAAATGTGTTAAGGGATTGTACGGTAATCTAACTGTTGTGATGTTTCGCTGAAACTCACAACTTAAACTTAATTCTTATACTGCAGTGCAGCTCGGAGAAAGATATTGGACTCAAGTGACCAACGGGGTTGACTCTCCATTTGGCGTGTGGTCCGCCGCGCGTTCGTACACTATGGACAGAACGCTGGTTCATTCGCAACAAAGCCGGATGCCTTGGGTTTGAGCAGTGACAACTAATTAGCTACACATAATCAGCTTCACGTTATGCGTTTGGGTTCCATCAGAATTCTTGTTTGCCTGACCGTCCTGCTGTTGATCGTCCCCGCTTCATATTCACAGCTAGTCCGCCCCCGGGTCGGCGTGGGTATGGGTGTTGTGGGAAGTACAGGTGCAAATCCGTTTGGTCTTGGCCTTGATACCCGCCTCGCTTTTCCGATAAATGCCGATCTCTCAATTTCCGCCGGGGCCAGCTTTGTCAATTACGTCTTCCAGGGGCGTGACGGTGCTGCTTATTTTATTAGCCCGAGTATTTCGCTTATAGTCACGATGAACACTGAGGCTCCGCGTTCACCGTACCTAGTTGCCGGACTGGGTGCCTATCTTCCACTGGCCGGCGATACCGAAAAAAACGAGTCAGGCCCAATTGTTGAAGCCGGTATAGGCTGGGTATTCGGGCTCCAGCAAACTTCGGTCTATCTGGAGATTACACCCGCACTGGTTGTAGCACGTTCGGCGGTGGATATGCAGATTCCTGTTCGTGTTGGCATAATTCTGTAGTCTGATTGCGGTACGGAGGACAACATTGAGAATTAATCCGCCGATGTTTGGTAATCCATCGCCTCGTCGCCCCCACGACTGCGCTAGGTAGACATGAATGCTAACCGTGCTTTGCGACGAATTTTTACTGCGCTTGCCATAGGCGCTAGCGTGCTGGTCACCGTGCAGGCTCAGGAGTTGTCCTTCACGCTTCACGAGCAGTTGATCATTGGTGATGACGAAG
>JAPPGC010000115.1 GCA_028875125.1 Bacteroidota bacterium
CCGACTTAAATTCTAATTGTCGTCGACTTAAATTCTAATTGTCGTTGAACACAGCACATGTGAATACGTTGCTCTTACTTGGACTATTCAAGGCAGTTGTTGTGACCTTGACGTCATGCCTTAGGATCACAATCATAGTGAATTCTCGTTAAGAAAGGGCAATCCAGAGGTATTGATCACGGAGGGCTAATCTCCGGTCCCAGGATTTGGACTGAAATACTCGGCGAATTTATCCGTTTTTTGAGCAAACTCTTTGTGATCAGCCGGGGGCTCCTTCATGCGTGTGATATTCGGCCAGACCTTGGAATACTCCGTGTTGATGATCAACCATTTTGAGTCTGGCTCATCCTCAATTTCTGGCTTGATGGCCTCCACGGGGCACTCAGGTTCGCAGGCTGCACAGTCAATGCATTCATCTGGATGAATGACGAGCATATTTTCTCCTTCATAAAAGCAGTCAACCGGACACACTTCAACACAATCCATGTGTTTGCATCGAATACAGGGATCCATCACGATAAAGGTCATGGGTATGTATGAATTGGTTGTATCCTGCCGGGATAGTGGGTGTACTCGACTACAATACTTGGCTACGGATGAACGGTTACCTGAAAACTAATGTGACAGCTGATGTTAGGGGGTGTAGAATTGACTGGTGCGTGCAATTCATCACTACAACTGCAGACTCTTAGAATCCCGAATGAACCAGACTTTAGTGATGATAAATGTATCGGCCATATGAACGTTGAACTCAACTTGACTCATCTTCGGCGTCCTCTGGATCATAATTTAATATCGGTCCTAACCAGCGTTCAGCGGTTCGGAGATCCATCTCTTTTCGCCTGGCATAATCTTTAACTTGGTCCCGATCAATTCGACCAACAACAAAATACGCGCTCTCAGGATGTGCTAAGTATAGACCAGACACCGAAGCCGCTGGCCGCATTGCGTAACTCGAAGTCAGTGACATCCCGATTCGATCCGCTTCAAGTAAGCGAAAAATCGTCTCTTTCTCCGTATGATCTGGCTGACATGGATAACCGGGTCCAGGCCGGATGCCGGAATAGCGTTCTTTGATCAGCGCCTCATTATCAAAGTTCTCATCCGATGCATACCCCCAAAGCTCCTTACGTACGCGCTCGTGCATGTACTCTGCCATTGCCTCCGTGAACCGATCGGCGAGGGATTTGACCATTATTGCTGAATAATCATCAGCTTCCGCTTCAAACGCCCCAGCAAGCTCCTCTGCTTGCGACCCCGAAGTTACCGCAAACGCGCCCACATGATCGTCCACCTCTGCAACAAAATCAGACAGCGCAAAATTGGCCCGCTGATTGTTTTTGATCACTTGCTGACGCAGTGTGAAAAATGTATCTCCCGTATCAAGCCGAATATCGTCTCCGTCTCGTGAAGCCCCCCAAAATCCGACAACAGCTTTGGGCTTGAACCATTCTTGGTCGAGAACTTGTTGCATCATAGCTTGGGTATCACGCCAGAGATCTCGCGCAGCTTTACCCACCACTTTGTCTTTCAGGATCTTGGGATAGCGTCCAGACAGATTCCAAGTAATGAAATAGGGCGTCCAGTCGATGTATTTTGCAAGCTCCTTAAGATCAAAATTCTCGAATACTTTCGTACCGGTAAAACTTGGGGCTTGGGGCGTTGGCGCTTTCAGTTTGTGCGCATGTCGTCGGGCCGCTTCAATAGGGTGGCGTGGTCTTGTAGGACCACCCGCTCGGCGATCGCGCATTCGCTGATACCTGGCCTTAACGGTATCAACAAAGAGCGGACGTTCCTCATCAGAGAGTAAGGAAGAGACGACACCAATTGCGCGGCTGGCATCCCTCACATGAATAGCTGGACCATTGCTTCGGACCGGGTCAATCTTTACGGCCGTATGCGCTGGTGAGGTCGTGGCTCCCCCGATAAGCAGGGGCTGTTTCATGCCCGAGCGCTGCATTTCGCGTGCCACGTAGACCATTTCATCCAGGCTTGGCGTGATCAGACCAGAGAGGCCAATAATATCCGCGTTCTCTTTCCTGGCCTGTGCAAGAATCGCTTCGCATGGAACCATGACTCCCATGTCAACAATCTCGTAGCCATTACACGCAAGCACTACACCGACGATATTCTTGCCAATATCATGGACATCTCCCTTCACGGTGGCCATAATTACTTTTCCAATTGAAACATCAACCGTGCCCAGTTCCTCTTTTTCGGCCTGCATGAATGGATCCAAGTATGCCACTGCCGCTTTCATGACCCTAGCGGACTTCACTATCTGGGGTAGGAACATTTTACCGGACCCAAACAAATCTCCCACTACATTCATTCCATCCATGAGCGGGCCCTCAATGACATGCAGTGGGCGATCTGCGGCTGCTCTGGCCTCCTCGGTATCCTCAACAATAAACTCGGTGATGCCGTGTACGAGCGCGTACTCAAGCCGCTTCTCCACGGGAAGTGTACGCCAGGTGAGATCCTCCTTCGCTGATTTTCTTTTTTGTCCGCGGAACTGTTCCGCGTAGTCAACGAGTGCCTCCGTTGCGGTTTCGTTACGGTTGAGGACCACATCTTCAACCAGTTCTCGGAGCTTCGGCTCGATCTCGTCATAGATGTCGAGTTGGCCAGCATTCACAATTCCCATATCCATGCCGGCAGGGATCGCGTGATACAGAAAAACCGAGTGCATTGCTCTGCGTACGGGCTCATTGCCACGGAAGCTGAATGACACATTCGAGAGTCCGCCTGAGACGTGAGATCCGGGGCATGTCCTGCGGATGACTCTTGCCGCTTCAATAAAGTCAACCGCGTAATTATTGTGCTCTGGAATTCCCGTGGCAACGGCGAAAATGTTCGGGTCGAAAATTATGTCTTCGGCAGGGAAACCAACCTTTTCGGTAAGTATTTTGAACGCGCGTTGACAAATCTCAATCTTGCGCAGAGCGGTGTCTGCCTGACCGGACTCATCAAACGCCATCACAATGACGGCTGCACCGTAGGAAAGGCACGTGCGTGCTCGTTTTTGGAATTGGTCCTCCCCCTCTTTCAGTGAGATTGAATTGACTACTGCCTTTCCCTGTACGCATTTGAGGCCTGCTTCAATTACCTCCCATTTTGAGCTGTCAATCATGATAGGCACCCTGGCAATGTCGGGCTCAGCAGCAATCAAGTTGAGGAAGGTCTGCATAGCTTTGACGCCATCCAACATCCCCTCATCCATGTTTACATCAATGATCTGTGCACCATTTCGGACCTGCTGCCGGGCGACCTCTATGGCCGTAGCATAATCACCATTCACGATCAGTCTCCGAAACCTGGCGGAGCCGGTTACATTGGTGCGCTCACCGACGTTTACAAATGTCTGGGCGGCGGTATTCATTCCGTGTCTGGGCCGGTTCTCGTCCAGGGACACCTGAGATGGCAATCACAATAGGATGTCATGTCGGCCATAGATTGCTCCATGATTTAACTTCCGAGCTCAAATGGTTCCAGGCCTGCAAGTCGCAGAGCATCCTTACTTGGAACTGGGTTTCGAGGCGGTAAACCCTCTACTGCTTTCGAGATTTCCCGGACATGATCTGGCGTGGTACCACAACAACCTCCCAGGAAATTGACAATTCCATCTTGGGCCCATTTACCCACATGACTCGCCAGTTCTTGCGGAGACTGATCATACTCGCCCATCTCATTTGGCAGTCCAGCATTCGGGTAGGCCCCTACCAGCGTATCAGCTACACGGGAAACTGCAGCGATATGCTGACGCATCAAATCTGCGCCCAACGCACAATTAAATCCCACCGCAAACGGTTTGGCGTGGCGTACAGAATACCAAAAAGCTTCTACGGTTTGACCTGACAGGGTGCGCCCAGATCGGTCTGTGATAGTCCCGGAGATCCAAATTGGGAGTTTTTCAAGTCCCTCTGCCTCCAGATCATTGATGGCCTTGATTGCTGCCTTGCAGTTTAGTGTGTCGGTAACCGTCTCGATCAAGTAAAGGTGAACACCACCTTGATTCAGAGCTTTGATTTGCTCACGATAGGTCTGATAGACCTGGTCGAATGTTACTTCCCGCGCACCGGGAGCGTTTACGTCTGAGCTCATGGAGAGCATCTTGTTCAGCGGCCCAATAGAGCCTGCGGCGAAGCGGGGCTTCTGCGGCTCTTTTTTTGTCCACTGATCTGCCGACACACGGGCAAGTCGGGCACCCTCTAAGTTGATGTCAATGACGGATTGACGATCAAGCTCATAATCAGCTTGGACGATCGTCGTAGCTGAGAATGTATTCGTCTCTGAGATATCCGCTCCGGCTGCAAAGTACGCGTCATGTAATTCCGCTACGCATTCTGGCTTGGTTAAGCACAGAATATCATGATTGCCTTTCATATCCACCGGATATTTCTCTTTGGAGAACCGTGAATTGCGATAGTCCTCTTCTTCAAGCCCCATTCGTTGGAACATGACTCCCCAGGAGCCATCCAGAAGTAAGACCCGCTCTCTTGCAGCTGAATCCAGTTGGTCAATGCGCGCTTTGCGATCCATCATCACATCCATGGTTCATTGATGGCCTGTCTGCGAACGATGTCACCAACACCTGAATCCAAGGTTGAGGGCGCGATGAATGGAGGCAAGCATAGCGGGAGTCGTTTAACAGATACCAAACACTTATGACGGTATGGAGAACGAGTTGGGATGTGTGCAGCACGAACAGCACAAGGAAAAGCCAGGGACTTATAATCGAGACTGAAGCCTTCAAGATCAGTCGTTATTAGTGCAGATGCTAACAGTTGTATATGATTTGGCACGGTCATATTGCCATCGGCGTTTGGGATTGGCGCAATTGCACGGTCGGGAGCGCCCATGTTGAAGGCACGAGGGATCCGTAAAATCGAACCGAAGGTTCATCTATGGTGGAATACAGTTTGGCGCTACTCCCCATATGTAAAGCCCAAGAATGTGCAAGAATCCTTCATGTCTTGTTACCCCACCGTCTGCGGTTTCAATCCAAGTAGTCGACAGGTAGATAGCGCCAGGCTTGCTCGATTGAGTGTGTAAAAGTGGAATTCATTCACTCCTTGGTCCGATAACTTGTGGCAGAGCTCAGCAGCCACGTTCGCCGTGATGAACTCACGCGTCACGGTATCGTCACCGGTCCCAGCGAACACTTCGTAAAGCCAGTCTGGCAACGTCACCTGGCAAAGATCTGCGATACGCTTCATGCCCTTGAAATTCGGCTGCAGCATGATTCCGGGGACAATCGGCATCGTCACGCCTCCCGCTCGTGCGCGATCAAGAAACTTGAAGTAGACTTCTGGCTCGAAGAAAAATTGGGTGATTGCACGGTCAGCACCAGCGTCCTGCTTCGCTCTCAGGAAGGCAATATCCTGATCCCATCCCCGACTGTGAGGGTGTTGTTCTGGGTAGCAGGACACGCTGATTTCAAACCTTGCTCCAGGTGTAATCTCACAATTGCGAATTCCTTCTATAAGGTCAATACTGTCTCGAAAACCGCCGGGGTGCTGTTCAAATTTTGCATCTATGCCTTCCGGAGGATCGCCTCGTAGCGCCACAATGTGACGTATCCCGGCTTTCCATAGATCGACCGCAATGCCTAATACCTCTTCCTTCGTTGCGCCTACACAGGTGAGGTGAGCAGCTGGCAATAGCGGAGTATCCTGTGCAATTTTCGTAACGATCCGCCGCGTTCGATCACGCGTGGAGCCGCCAGCCCCATACGTGACGGATACGAAGCGCGGTGCCATTGGAGTCAGCCTCGCAACCGATTCCCACAGTTTGGCCTCCATACTGTCTGATTTCGGAGGAAAAAATTCAAACGAAACATTGGGAGGGGGTTTCGACTGCTGTTCCGCAACGGAGAGTTTGCTTACACTGGGGTCTGCGGGTTGAGAGACTCGCCATGTAGCCTTCCAGATGAGCACACTAATACCTTTATCCAGCGAGGACGGTGGGTCAAATCTTCTGGGCGGTTGCATAGAAAATCCTGCATTATCTGCCCACTGCATCATGTCATCTTCGGAGACCCCAAGCCGATAATGGCCTTGCGATTCACGCAAAAACTCTAGTTCATGTGGGGCAAAATCAACGACAATCAATTGTCCTCCCTGTTTGAGAATGCGAGCGGCTTCCGCGATGACCCTTTCGGGTTGTTCTAGGTAATGCAACACTTGATGCACGATCACCAGGTCCGCACTATCACTCTCGAAAGGGGTATTCATTGCGTCCCCTTGCCGCACTCGTGCGTTACCGATCCCCGCTCGATTGAGGTTCGCCCGAGCTACCTTCAGCATATGATGAGAGAGATCAAGCCCTTCGGCCTCTTGCGTATATGGGGAAAGCAAAATCAGCATCCGCCCCGTACCCGTCCCAAGGTCTACAATCCGCTCAAACTGATGGCACTCAACATGCCCTAGAATCTCACGCTCGATCGCTGCATCAGGATAATGCAATGCCCGCAGTTGATCCCAGTCTTTAGCGATTTCTGAAAAATAGGATGCTGCCGACTGCGCACGATTTGCCCGTACACGCTGTAGAACACTGAAATCGGTCGTGAACGGGTCGCTATCGATATCTAACTTCGAAAAGATCCCCTGTAACAACCTTTCAGTCCACCCTCTACGCTGAATTCGATAAAATACCCAGGCTCCCTCGGGGAGCCGTTCAACCAACCCCGCTTGGGTCAGTGATTTCAAGTGATGCGAGAGCCGGGGTTGACTTTGATCGAGAATACGTGCCAGTTCTCCGACCGCAAGGTCACCATGGCGCAACAGCGCGAGTATCCGAAGTCGCGTCGGTTCTCCGGCGGCTTTCAAGCCACCTATCAGTAACTTCTGACCCACGCTCATGAGAACTAATCATAAACATTAATTTATATAAACTTTCGTTTTAATGAAAAAGTTCAGAATTCAGCCAGAATCTAGCGTCATCTGGTTGCAGAGAGAGATTGAAACTGGATTGGGCAGTGGTTTAGTGGTTATTGGCGAATCCTGACAGAACAAAGGGCTCAACATAATTGGGTAGGGGCGGGTGCTTGGATTCGGAGGAATAATCAGAAATTGCGCATTGGTATGAATTGCAACAACCCCTTGTGGCTAGTATGTTCTATCAGTTGTAGGCAAGCTCCGGGGTTCTCCCATCAGACGACAAAAAGCCAGTCCTGCTTCGTAAATTCGTCGTCGTTCTCTTCGCTGTCATCACTCGAGAAAGTGCAATCGTTGTGGACTTCTCTGGTTTGGATTGGGGCTCGCCGTTATTCTGCACCTGCTACCGATTTACGTGATGGTCGTCTACAGTTATATGGACGCCGCCAGCCGTAGCTTGGCGACGATACGGCAGCTTTCCAGTCTGATCTCCGATAAGGGGTTGTCGGGGCAAGGAATATGCTTTCTCACAACCTTAAGATTTGCCTCATCATGGTGATTACCGCGGCTCTCTTTTCGTCGAAAACTGTGGCGCTTTCGTGGATCCGAGATTCTTTTCTCTTTCCTATTTTTTGGCTTCTTTATCCCCATTCAGGCCATTTTGCTTGCCTTGGTGCGTATTTTTCAGCGGACTGACCTGTATGTATACTGAGATTCAAATTGCGTGCGCCAGGCTAACTGGCAAAGTGTAGCGAGTGCAAGTC
>JAPPGC010000114.1 GCA_028875125.1 Bacteroidota bacterium
AAATGAAGATAACTGACAGGAACAGGATACATTTTGTCGGCAGCATCGCCGGCAACAATGCCGACGAGGTATTTCGGAACTGTTGCGGAGCAGTCGGAGACTATCTTGCAAGAATCCCTGACGGTGAGACGGGTTATCGTTCCAAGTATATCAGCCACCTTGCTCATACCGTTTATGCCAGACATCCTGATGTCGTGACCGTATCGCGGCCGCCGCCGGTAGACCCGGACAACCCGCAGGAATGGCGAAAGCCCGGTGAAGACTGGATACCGATGGCCACCGACGCGTCGGATTTATGGAAATTCGGTCTGCGCAAGGGAGTCAGGACGTTGCGTTTTGAAACGCTGGGATACGCCGAAGCGGCTATCGAGTCATACAAGGCATTTTGTGCAGTCCGCGAGCAGGGCATCATACCCGAAGGCGTCAGGTTCCAGGTATCGTTGCCCGCGGCCGTGGACGGCATGGGCTTTTTTGTGGATCGCTTCGCTGATATGCGTTATTTCATCCCCGCCTATGAAAACGCAATGGCCGCGGATATCAGGCGGATGCTGGAGGTAATACCACCCGGGGACCTGGCCATACAGTGGGATAACGTAGCCAGCGTGCTGGAACATGAGGCGAGGGTCGCCGGACACAAGCTGCCCGTGAAAATCCCGTTCCTGGCAAGGCTGTTGATGGGGAGCCCTGATAAACGTTTCCGGCAAATCCTGAAGACCTTTGCCGCCAATGTCCCTCCGGAGGTCGAGTTCGGCATCCATTTTTGTTATGGCGACATCGGTCACAAGCACATCTTCGAACCGCGCGACCTGTCGGTCTGCGTTCACCTAGCCAACGAGGCGGTTAACCATGCGGGCCGCAAGGTCAACTGGGTGCATATACCAGCGCCGCGGGACAGGAAAGACGACGCGTACTACTGGCCTCTGCAACATCTCAGCGATGCCACCCACCTTTACCTGGGCTTGGTACACCTCACCGACGGCGTTAAAGGCACAAAGACGCGTATCGAAGTTGCGAGGAAATACAAAACCCCATTCGGGATCAGCACCGAATGCGGCTTCGGCCGCAGGCCGCCGGAAACCATCCCGGCGCTTCTGGAACTTCACAAGGAGGCCGCAAGTTTAATTTGAAGGGTGTATGACGCCGAGTTCGATCAGCATACCCAGTTCATCACGGCAGACCCATTCTTCAGCGATTTTACCGTCTTCCAGTCTGAAGTTTGCGATGGCGGACCAGCCAACGGTTTTCCCGGCTACCTCGTGATAGCCGATGCGGCTTTTCCAGTTGTCGCGGTGCACGGCAAGGTGTGATAATCGGCAGGAAACGCGGTCGCCGGCGCCGAATAAATCGTGGATGGTGGTACTTATAGAACTGTAGCTGTTAATGACCCTGGCCAGGCCGGCCTTGAAATTTTCAATGCCGATGATAGGTTCCGGCACTTCAGGTCGGTGGATAATACAACCGTCGGTGTAGTATTCACCCAGCAGGTCGATATTGAATTTATCAACGACCTCCGCGAAATAGCCCCTTACGATTTCTTTGTTTTCCTCGACTGACATCTTCAAATCACCTGTTTTCTACATGCGGCCACTTATTATAGGTTAAAATCCAAACCCCCATATCTATCCGGAGAATAACATGGCAAAGATTGAAGGCGGTTGCCTATGCGGCAACATACGTTACACGGAGGAGTTCGACCGTGCCTGAAATTGCAAGATTCTATGGTATTGTCATAAAATTGTTTTTTGGAGACCATCCGCCGCCCCATTTTCATGCCGTATATGGTGAACATGTTGGTTTATTCAGTATTGACAGTCTGGATATGATTGAAGGAGATCTTCCTGGAAGGGCAAAAAAACTTGTCACTGAGTGGGGAAAAATAAATCAAGCCGAGCTAAAGAAAATGTGGGAAACTCAAAAGTTCCGTAAACTACCTCCGTTGGATTAATCAAATGCGAGCGCCGAAAGTCCTGTCAGTCGTTACTGTTGATGAAAATACCTTACTGGTTGAATTCGACAACGAACAAAAAAAGAAATACGACGTCACACATCTGCTTGATAAGGATATGTTTAGTCCGCTTAAAAACCCTGTATTGTTCAGGTTGGTTCAGGTTGAAAAAGGGGGGTATGCCGTGTATTGGAACAGTGAAATCGATATCAGTGAATATGAACTATGGCGCAATGGGCAATTATTAGCCTGATCTCCGCTCGCCATTTATGTGCCATATTCGAAGTTAAGGATCGGGATGTCCCTGGTTCTTAACGTCAATACCGTCTTCAGTTTGACAGTTTCAGGAACTCGTCGATCTTTTGGCGGTCAATATGTTCTTCGGTGGGTGTTGTGTAGCCGGGCCAGAGTTGACTGTAGAATAGCTTAAAGCACTCAGTGCTCCCGGGAGTCAGCTTTTGCTTGCTGCCCACCAAAGCGAGTAACTTCAATACTAGAATCTTATACTCACGATCATGCGCCCTCAGCGGGAATGCACAGATCGCCATCGCAGTCCGCTCTGCCTCATCGACTGCACCAAGTAAGAGCCACAGTTGAGCCCAAAACCTTAGCGTTTCAAAGTCGACTTGCACTCCTTCACTGAAACGGTTTGAGGCGATATGGATTAGTTCCTCTTTTATCATTTGGTCATAGCGTACATCCTTATCGACTTCGTTAGTGCTCTTGAGCCTTCGCTGGTCAAACAAAGCCCATAAGGCAAGAGGCCCGACTCCGGGGTGTCCTGCCTGTTGTAGTAGCCATGTATCACTCGGTTCACCAAACATGATGGCAAAGCGGGCCGCAAGCTCTGATGTAACAAAGGCTGCGGGATGGCTAGGGAGGTACTGTCCTACGAAATGACAGTATTCCCAGAGGGTCACGACGAGGGTGCGGACAGCGGCAGGTTCGATAGTACGGTTAAGTTGTTCCATTGCTGAGATCGCGTGGAGCGCGACCAAAAACCAGTGCTGCGCTGCTCGGTCAGCAGCGACAAACGCTTCATAATTTTCCTCGGCATCCCATACACTCAACGGAAGTGGTCGACATCGCTCTAAGACCCATTTCGTCAGATCAAGCTCGTTATGAGACAATACAAGAGCAGCGCCAAGGCCACCAATCCACTCTCGGCTATGCCAGTCATTCCAATTCAAGAACAGGCGGTTGGATTTTAATTGCTCTGCAACATTTCGCTCGTGCTCGTTGAACGTCAATCGAGCAATCTCAGCAGCCTTCAATAGATCAACATTGTGGATATCCCAAGCAACATCCACAATGTGACGAGTCCAAGTCTCTCGAGGAGTCAGACATAGGCCAGCACAAAGTTCGTCAAACAGATTATGGGACCAAGACTGGTTAACGAGGCATCCTAGCAACTTCGTGCATGCCGACTCAAGTTGCTTTATTCGAAGCGGTTTATCATAGCCAGCACTTTGGTGCAGTCCGTAAGAAGCGTCACTGAGCATCTCGCCAACCCAGCGAGCACATGCCAGTGGATCGAGCGTAGCCAGCCTATCAACCAAATCGTAAAGAAGGGCATTGGCAGCAGCATCAAGGTCATCATGTGGATGGCGAAGCTCGGTGTTCCACACGTATTGATCGGTGTCCACGCGATCAGCAGATCGAAGTTCTTCGTCCAACTTGTTGACGGTGTTCAGAGTATGTACGATCGCCAACGCAATTATGGCATCGCATGAATCCTCTTTGATCCACCGTAAAGTCTCGCGGTGATTTGAATGCCTGACCCTGGCAATCATGCAACTTGCCGCCCAGGCTTGCATCACTGGATGATCGAGTGTCTCGATCAGAGTTTCGAACTGCTCGGGCTGCACCTCAATCAGAAGTTCGATTAGATTACCTGCCGCAGGTTGTAGACCTCGATGAACAATTTCAAAGCCATAGTTGTCGAGATATCGGAAAGTCTCAAGTCTACCTTCACGTACGATAGTCTCTTTCGGAATCTTCGCATTAGCACAAGTGATACTTGTCATCCTGGTCGCGTCGAGCACTTTATCTTTATCACACAGCTTCTTCAGTACCTTAATCACTGCGTTGACAAACGAATTGATCTCCGCGGTGGACCACAGGGCTCGAATTGTGGGCACAGCCACGGTAACATCAACCGAGCTGATTGCCCAGATTGCGGTCTCCGAACGCTCTGTTCTGATTCCTTCCACGATCAACTCGGCAACTGGAGCACTCATGTCAGGCTTGAGCCATTGTTGATCTCCATGAGACTCGAACCATCCACTTATCTCAGTGATAGCCCTAGTCTGATCTGGGGGATGAACAACATGATCTTTGAGGATCGGTTCGATCCATTCATAAGTCGACGACTTCGTCAGAGGAGATCCACCTTGGCCAAAGATCCGCCAGATAACGGCTTTCGCTTCGTCAGGCAACGAGTGTGATCTGCCATTGTTAACCATCAGGCGATCTCATGCACAAAAAGGTCTGAAGTGGTAGAACCAATATCCATCGACCATAGCCGCTCGGCTTCGGTGCGATAGATGTCATAGGGAAGACGAGCGAATGTAACACCATCTTTGGACCAACCGCTGAGGGAGTGAGTGATGAGAATCTCATGCTTGGGGGTAATTAAATAACGATCGTGAAACCCGTGCGTGTCATCATGCCTGCGGAATGACCGAACACTCACATGATCAGTTACTAGGTCAGGGTAATTCGACCACCATGGCTGCGAATTGCTGTTCATCCTTTTTGTGCACAGGATTCGCAAAGGACGGTCAATCGTAGCCAACGCAAACATATCGAGATATAGCTGTGTTCCCGAACTACTCTTTAAACGACTCATGAAATAGGGGTCGGCGAAGTATATCGGTTCCGTACGATCAGAGTCTTGGCGCAAAAGGCCGATAAAATAATTAATGGCTTTATCGAATTCGCCGGGCGCGAAGCGCGCGAAATTGCCCTCACGTCGTGCAACATTTTCTCGCTCATGGGCCTGACGATCAAGCCATAGCCGTCGAATTCCCTTATCGAGCTCGGCACTATCTTGGTCAGATTGGACATTAATCATGGATACGGAACCCGAAGGATGAACTTTGTGGGTTGTACGACTTGGGTGGTGGCGGAGGTGTAATGTTGGACCAGATTCCAATTCCAAGCGAACGCTGGCCTCCATGATCAAAAATGTCTCCATCAAGTCAACACATTGTCCGTCGCCAGCCTGAAAAATGGCAAAACCAATGTGATCAACATCGGATGCGAGTTCGAGGGTGGTCTGGGCCGACACGATCGGAACTTCCCGCCGAAGCACCTCGTCGCCACTGTGACAGGCCCAAACCGAGGCGCGATAAGCTTCAGGCAACAAATTGTTCATATCCGCGTGGAGACTTAGTGTTTGGTTACGATTTGCTAACAGATCACAAGCAACCGCATCTTGTGCACCGGCAATCATGAGGTTTCCAACTCGGTCCGAGCGCCCGTCAAGCGGAAATCTAAGACTTGCGAGTTGAGGCAATGCTTTGCCCTGAAGAGAGTTGAGTACCTCTAGCCAATGTTTGCGGGGCTCTGCCATGAAGCTCCAGTATTCGATAATCTCTGCGCTGTGTTTCAAGAATGGGCTCCGCATCGAGGAATCGGCAAACGGACGGTCATCTCGATAGGCCCAGTGGCGGCGGGGATTTGGTAGTAAACTGTAGTGTACCTCGAGGCCATCAATCTCCAACGTATTTGAATTCAAGATTTGATCGACTAAAGCTTGACAACGCCCAAATGGCGCGTCAAAAGAGAATAGCCGAAGTCCGTGTCCAAGGGCGACGCTCGACCAAATCTCTTTCGGCTCTGATACCCAAAGCCCCAGAGCATCTTTCCGTCGGTGGCGTATGAGTGTGAATAGGTTAATTGCTTGTTCCCCAGACGTCTCCCATGTCAATACCGTCATCCGAGCAGTCCGGTTCTTGATAGCATCTAGCGTCATATTAGTTTGAGGCGGAGAAACAAAGCTAAGCCCCCACTCTCGTGCCCAACGAACAGCCTCGTCGAGTGCCACGGACACGTGGCGTCCATCCTTATGCGAGATTAGGTGTTTCCGATGAATATGTTGGCGGACATAGGTCTCGCTCTTATCAACAGCACGAGCAAGTTCAGCGATTGTGAGCTTCATGGTCGTTATCTTAACTATACGCGTAATTATTCGTATAATACATTTGTAATGGACAAAAGTCAATTGATTCACGGCTTTGTTAGGAACAAGTACACTGTCCCCATCTGTAACACATAATCTGTCCGGTCTTCTATCGGCCGGTATGAAGAAAACGGGTTGGACGGGTCGTTGGACAAATATAGGTAATATTATAGTTGACAAGCCATTAATACAGTTCAAGGACTCGGGTTTTTTCAGATTGAGGTCTTGGAGGATAATTTCGTCACCCCTACCTGCATTGTGCTATATTCTCACTTGCTAACTTTATCGGTAACCCGCACTGTCGAGCTGCTCGCTGAATACAAGAGTCAAACAGGGTAGAGGTCACTCCCCAGCCCGACGAATAGACGAGGACTTGCCTTTACCGGTCAAGTTAGCAATTGTCCGGCCTCTAATGCCGGAAATTCATCTGAACAACCGAGGGATGTCTCATGAAGAAGTTCCTACAGTACACCGGTGCTGTTACCTGGATTGTCATAATCATTGCCATCCTGATAGCGATAAACGACGACGAAACAGGCCCAGAAACAAAACCTTCAGCAAAAACAGAGCAGGACAAACTGGATCCCGCTCCACCGAAAAAACCAGTCGTGAAAAAGGCGCCGCCTAAGCCAGAACCGAAGTTCAAGGATTTCAAAATCGTTAAGGAAGAGGACATATCAACGATGCAGCGCAGCCGGTTCAAAATGGAGGTTGAGGCCCCGAATGCGGACACAGGCCGGAAAGTGATTGAGGCGCTGATGCTGGCACTGGTAGAGGTTCACCGGAAAGAATGGCCGCAGGTTGTGACCGGGTTTCTGTATAGTTCCAGCAGCCGAGACGAGTTGGCAAAAAACCGGCTTACCTATGCGCCGGACGGATGCGCATGGACGGGGGAAGACTGTACCGGGGAATTATGGTCAGACCTGATGCACGGCGAATTGCCGGGCGAACTCATGCGCTGGGGCAAGCCTACCGAGGAAGAAACAGAGGCCGGCGAAAACATTGCCTGCCGGCGGGACTTACAATGCTGGGGAGACAGACACCAGCTTTCAGCTACGGCTGTGTGTGAGCCGCTCATTGAGCGTATGGCAAAGTATACGTATGAATGGACTGATGGTTGGCTAGGTTCCAAGTTTGACCGGTTTATGTGGAAGGACAGAAAAGCAGGGACGCTGGCCTATCAAGGCGATAAAATCAGGTTTCAGAACGCCTTTGGTGCCTGGCAGAATATGACTTATTGGTGCACTTACAATCGGGTGTGACTGAAAGTGTGGTCAAGACAAGTATATTGTAATGCGGCGTGAAGTGG
>JAPPGC010000018.1 GCA_028875125.1 Bacteroidota bacterium
AAAACACTAATTTTAACTGTCGTCAACTGTAGTTTTAATTGTCGTTGGACACAGCGGCCATCTGAAAGTTGACCTGTATAGTCCCACTCGAACCGAGCGAGGTAGTCAGGAACCGAAGTTATGAGGACGAGGCTGTCTTCTTCTCCCCAATCGGCGCTTAAGAGTGCCTCTATTTCCGTGGAGGTATCTTGGGGCGCCTCCGTTACAGAGGATTCGCAGGAGGCAAATAGCGCAAGAAAAATTGGGATTGCAAGTATTCGAAGTACGTGTTTCATTGGGCTAATGGTCTCACACGGCGTAATCACAGCTTTGGCAGCAAGCCTCAGTACAGACACTCGTCAAAGGTGTTTCCCGTCGTGCGTAGGTCATGTACAGATCACGATCCATCGTCACCCGCTGTCAACTAAGATTGGCACAATGCCCACAAGCACGTCGAACCGGCCCTGATAAAAGTATCGCTTAAGCCTTGTGTTCTGGCTTACCCTGCGGGGCTATCACCATTACCTGGATCGAAAGCACCCGCTTCACGAATTCCTTGCGCTCCAGCACCTCAGAACGCAAGAAAACCGGTTTTTGCAATTGTCTGCTGACATTTGGAGCACACTAGACATTCCTTTCCCAACCCACACACGCCTACCGATACAGCAATCTATGCACCACAACGACCGTATCGCGAATTTCATATGCTCTCTCGTCTGTTAATAGTTTAAAAAAACCATCCGGCAACTTCACTGATTCATTATAATTCCCGTTTTCTGCATCATAATAGTCAGCAATCATCTTCATGCGCGGATCCTTATTATCCCTCACTAACACAACAACTTGATCGTCGTTCACAAACATCGAATAATTCAGCGGAGGTCCGGGCCACCTCATGCCATTCTGCTCGACCATCTCCTCAGGCGGCTCAAACCCAATCGCTCCAATAGTCCTACGGGCGTACTTCACTTCTCCGTTACTGTTGTACCTAATTAGCGCCGGATACAGATCGGGTACGAAAAGCACATCTTCACCGTAAGCACTCAAATCTCCCGGTATTAGATACTTGTTGCGGACATGCAAGTTTTCGTCCAACAACCTCCCAAACATTAGTGTATCAACATTCGAAGAGGTCACAAAGAATTCCCTATATCTGTAGTCCGAAGGTATCAACCAATATTTTCGTCCACTGTTTGTTACGACCATTCTTTTAAAATGCTTTTCGGGTTCCTCCATTGCCAACAAAGAGCCATCTGGCTCAAAATACGTCAGTCGCCGGTTCATGCTGTCGTATATGAAGACTACCGAATCTCCGATTGTTCCTAAATTTGCCATTTGCATCACCTCTCCTGGCGCCCACCCCATGCCCAGCCCGTACGTCGTTGTGTGCCGCCCCAAACTATCGAATGCCTTCACACTCATGTCTCCGTAATCTCCAACGTATACGTTATTTCCCGGCCCCTTCAATACACTGCCCGGGTTATAGAGCATCATGCTGTCATCAACTGGTAAATAGTGCAATGAATCCAGCGTCACATTACGCCACGCACGACTCGTTGCATCTTGTTCGATCAACGGAATTTGAATTTCGACTTGTAGCCGACCAGGCTCCCCGCATCCCAAAGAACTGATCAACAAAAAGCCAACACTGGCAAGCTTCAATAATGCACTCATATCACCACCTTCTACTCAAACAGGGTGTTATCAATAAATAATTGCTCGATTTGGCTTTCCTGTTTTGCATCCAGCATGCCAATCCAATTATGCTGTGCTCTACCCTCACCATCGACAATCAAAATGGTTGGTACATACTCAACATTATAGTCAGACACTGGAATGACCATTAACGTATCTACCCGTACTTGATACTTGGCTAGCACGTGCTCTTGAAGTCGGCGGGATTGACTAGTATCAATAACTGCCATAAAAGCGAGCCGCCTATTCACTTGGCTGCCTTTCAATGTTTTCTGAAGTGTTTTTTAAAATGGTATAGACTGAATGCAGTAAGGGCAACTTGGCGTAAGGGCCAGAACCACCGCACCATCATGCTTATCCCAGTCTTCAAATAATTTGACTTCTCCTACTTTCTGTGTATCTGCTGTAGTATCAAGATCACTTTCCTTCCAGTCGGTAAAGACCGCGAACACAAGAAACACAATAATAGCTAGCAACAATGTGCTGTGGGCAACGATTTCCAATTTACCCATAGATTTAAGCGTGCGTCTGCAATTCGCAAATAATGATTTGATTATATAATCCATCAAAAACATTGTGGGTGTTTGATAGGCGGCTCTTCTATGTGGCTAGACAAATCGTGCCTGTAAACTGTCACTGTAGTGTCTCTATCGGCGGCAATTCGTTTTGCAGATAAAGTGATATGTCCAATGAACGGTATCTTCACTGATCCGATATAGTGTCCGGTCGCAATACTATAAGCATCAATGGCACGCTCACCATTTGGACGTACATTTATTAACAGCCAACCATTGACCACATTTGTTCCGTAATGCATTATGCTGGAGAGCGGAGCAAAATATACCGGTGCATCTTTACCCGACATTCGAGTCTCTATTTGTGCTTTTCCGGTTTCATAGGCCGTCATGGTACGTCGTGCATACAGCAAACTGCCGGTTGAATCATACACTGCAAACATTGGATAATATGCGGACGCAAGTGTCATGCAGTTCCCGTATGTGTGAATCCATCCCTCATTTCGCAGGGCTGTTGCAAAGTCACCTTGATTTTCGAAGACCTTGCCAAAGCGTCGCCTGCCCGTGTCGGTTACAACTGTAAATAGCGATTCTGACTCCAAATAGAAATAGTATGAAATACCGGACTCGGTGCGTGCTTGGCGAAGCGGGTTATCGAGTTGTTGCTTTGCCCAAAAGCGATTGGTTTGGGTTTCGAAGGTATATTCAAAAAAATGGCTCTTCGGCCAAAATCTATGACTCATCTCACAATTAAGGCCGAAGCCCCCTTTTTGTTACATTGATTAGAAGTTCTTGCAGGTTCATTTCTCAGGAACAGGTTGCATGGCCTCCCATAGGAAGCCGACCAGTTCGCGGGCAATTGCGACCACGGCAACGTTCGGTGGTCTGCGTTTGGTCAAGGATAGGTACCGCTTGTATAAGCGCTTTTGTGCTCGTTGACTGATCTGCACAACTCGTGCACCGCAGTGCTGTTGACGTTTCTGGAGAGATACCGTGACGCGAGGAAGGTAAATATACCTCCACGCTGAACCGACCAGGGCTTTGCGAGTAAGTGAACTTCCCGTCTTTGTGATCCCGCCCTGACGGATCGTTCTCCCGGATGAATGCTGGGAAGGAATCAGTCCCAAGTACGCCATCAACGCCATTAGATGTTCAAATCGGCTAAAATCGGCAATTTCAGTCATCAGTTACATGGCCGTCATCAATCCAATCCCTGGGAATTCCTGAAGGATCTGAACTGATTCCAAAAATCTGGGAAGCGCAGCGGTACGTTTAATCCGACGCTCCGTTTCTTGAGTCCTAGCCTGGATGTACGCAATCTCCTCCAAATGGCTCTGCAGTAAATACGCTTCGTTCGGCTCGTCCAACTTGATCTGATTGATCCAGATCATGAACCTCTGTGTCCAGTAGCCACCCGATGTATAAATCTTCCCGCGGCAGACAATAGATTCATCACGCGCATTATCGTCCGGTGAATATTCTGAATCAACCCCGTACGACTGCGTACCAAGCTCCGAGCTGCTTCAAATTCCTGATCTGGAATGAAACACTCCCTCAACAGACCCGCCGCAAAGTACTCCGCCAGCTTCCTTGCATCTCGTTGATCGTTTTTAATTCGATCACTACTGCGCCGAGGAACAGATCCCGGTGCGATCACCGCACAATCTATCCCGCGCGCGGTAAGATCCTTGTATAAAATATAGCCGCAGAATGAGGCCTCGTAACAAGCACGAAATCCGCCGAACCTCCGACGGACAAGGTCCACGAAGCGCGTCAACTTAATCGGCGTCTGAGCGCAAAACTCCGTTTCGTAACAGGGACGACGTGCTACTGAATCGTAAACGTGGGCCGCGATCATGTCGCGGTGAACGTCTAAACCAACAAAGTAGCGCGTCGGTTTGGGTGGAGTAGATAGTGCGTGCATATAGGATGAGATTTGGTGAGACCCCAACAGAATAAGCCCCGGCAGAGTCACCTGTCATCCTATTATATCTACACTAATTCCGAGGCAATCTTGTCTCATTTTTATCGGCACACACCGCGACGCTCAATGGCCCACTCACAGGCTAAGGCCGAAGCCGTAGTACTGTCCCTAGAGTATCCGAGAGGGCAAAGAAATAGTCGCCTGCAAGGTCCATGGACCGCCATCGACCCGGTACCTCAAACGAATAGTCGTAAGAGCCGTCGTCAGCGGAGTATACATCAATGACTGTGGCTTCCCGCTCGCGGGACAATGGAAGAGAGTCCATGTACAGCTTTCCGTTGGAATACGCCAGGGAGCTTTTCGCCGCGACGCTCACCCCACGCCGAAACATCGTTGGCCAACCTTCCATGTTGTATGGTACCACCTCCGGGGGATCCACCTGATCCAAGGTTTCCCGCGCATAGACGACTTCACCTGAATCCGAAAAGCGTGCAATAAATCCGAAATACAACGGACTGTAAACCAGATCATTGTCAACCTTGGTGATCTCACCGCCGAGAACGAGACTGTGTAGATCGGACGTTCCAAAGGTGAAAAGCGGCTTGCCCGGTGCATCGGCAATGCCAAACAAACGGCCGTCCGCATTGTAACCCATCGGCATAAAGTAGTAGCGCCCATCTTCCGTCAGAGTCATGCGGAACGGCTGGAAATCCAGTTTGTTGGTCTCCAGCAGGTCTCCCCTTGGTCCAAATCGGAAAACCGCGAGGCGATTGGCGTCGGGGACCACAACATTTCCCGCCTCGTCAATGGAAGGGGCCATCGGATTTTGGAACTCGCCGGGACCTTCTCCTTGTCCCTGCCCATACGTCCCAACGAGCTGCCCAGCCACATTAAATCTCTTAATCAGGAAGTCACCGTAATCCGATATGTAGCTCCCGCCGTCTACGCGGCCGCTAATGATCAGCGGATTGTAGAGAAGGTGGTCGTCTGACATGCCAAGAATAGCAACAGTGTCTACGTCGATTTCTTTCCATTCGCGGGAGGTTGACCGCTGCCCGTAAATCGCAAAGTGAAACCCCTCTATCTGGCTGAGTGCTAACTTCTCTTCAAGCTGCTCCTCCGGGTTGCAGGCGCTGAGCGTGACAAGGAGGGCTAAAGCTATTCTGGCAATTGCACGCATGGGCTTTGATGGCGATTGTGGTACGCCATACGTAGTTGGTGAAGGGCCTTCGCAGTAGCGTGGAATTGGCATTAAAATGTACTGTGTAACCTATGTGCGATTGTAGGGCCCCTCGTAGCTTCGAAAGATGCTCCGCCTGGGGAATCCGTCGCAAGTTACGAAGGGATTGTGTATTGAGATGAATCTCACTAGGTGGGCAAATTCATCTCAATACACAGCCACCCCCGCTCTCAAAATCTCGAAAATCTCCACTCGCGTCTTTTCCTTCTTGTAAATCGAAAGCAACCCGCGCAATACCGCCGGAATGTCATCCCGGCTACGGGCATCAAGCTTGATCTCTTCAATCGGTACCTGCCCAAACTCTCGTTGGGCTTCCATTACTACACGCATGGCAACAAATGGGCGAATGTGCAGGCTTAAACGCCCAAATCAGACCCCTTACCCTCATATTACCGCCAGATTCGCAAATTCATCACTTCCCCTAATCTGACGGCTCCTACGCGATGACCACCCCAAATACGCGCTAAATCCTGACAAAACCCGCCAGAAACAACCCAATCTGTCCCCATATGCCCGAATTCATTGTATAATCCCATGACCAATATCATTTTCTTTCAAGCACTGGTTAATAACAGCAGTAAGACAACAATGCTCAGGTTTCTTTTCATCACGGTTAGGAAGCGAGATTTAAGGTATTTCTTGGTTCTATAAGACTTGGTTGATGGGTTTAACACAAGATTGCGCGGCAACATACAACACGGCAATCTTATTTCAAAATAAACTGTGAAGAACGGAGCCAACTGCCATCGACAGATCCGCTGACAAGATAGGAACGCTTCAAATTATTTTTCTGTCAATTGTGCTCCTTACAAGTTATATAATAGGAAATACTCATTACATTAATGTTAACTCATGCTGGCTTGTGTCTTTGGGCCAGAGCATTAAAAAATCATAGTCGCTTTATCGGCTTGCGCACAGCGTTAGACCAGATGTTTCTTTCATAACCAGCCGACACGTGCAGGTCTGGTATGTCTTCCTTTTCCAACCACTTAACCCCGACCTCTGAACCCAACCTCGCCAAATTCCATGGCGAAGTTGTGCTAAGCGATTATATTCGTGAGATCTCAGTTGAAGGGTATGAGGACCGGTTTTTGAAAACGATCGCAAGGGGGCGCTTGGCGCATGATCCCTGTGAGACAGATTCCAGACAGAAATCAGGATAAAACGATCTCCCTGCGCAGCCGGGCAACGGGCAGGCCCAGTTGTACTCGGTATTTTGATACAGTACGCCTGGCTATTCTGTATCCTTTCTCCTTTAGGATGGCTGTAATAGCCTGATCCGTCAGTGGGTCTGTCTTGTCCTCTTGTTCAATAATACCGGAAATAATCGCTCTGACTTCCTTGTTTGACACATCAACACCGGACGCCGTAGCAACCCCCTCGGAGAAAAAGTATTTGAGTTCGTAGACGCCAAAATCGCATTGAACATACTTTCCACTCACAACACGACTGATCGTCGAAATGTCCATGTCAAGCCGCTTGGCAATATCCTTAAGAATTAGCGGACGCAGGTACCCCTCCCCCAAGGTGAAGAACGCTTCCTGAAAAGCGACAATCTCACGCATGACGGAGAGCATGGTTTGGCGGCGTTGCTGGACTGCATCAATGAACCACTTTGCCGACTCAAGCTTGGAGCGGAGAAATTGCTTCGTTTTCACATCCGATTTCTTGTTTGAGCCGGTTTGCCGATCAGCGGACATCTTTTCAATCATCTCTCTGTACGGTTTGGAAACCGCAAGCGTTGGAAAGTTGCCGGAGTTAAGCTGAATGACAAACGTGCCGTTAGTATTGCGAACTAGAAAATCAGGAGTCACATAGTTTTCCTGTGGTGTGAACGTGCCCTCACCAGGTTTGGGATTGCACGATTGGATGAGGTCTATGGCAGATTTGAGAACGGCATCATTAATACTCAGGCGTTCTTTTATGCGTTCGTACTGTCTTCGGGCGAAGGGCTTAAACAGATTGCCGACCATCTGGAGAGCAATATCGCGACCTGGGGTATCTTCCGGGATCAATTCCAGCTGGATTAGCAGACATTCCTGCACACTGCGTGCCGCAATTCCGGGTGGATCAAGATGCTGGATAAGGCGCAACACGCGAATCACATCTTCATCTGTCAGTTCCTCGCGGTAATTGAAGGTGATATCATCTACGATTGAGGGTATTTCTCTTCGCAGGTAGCCATCCTCGTCAATGGAGCCTATGATTTGCTCTGCGATGAGTGTGTCTCGTCGATCAAGGTTCAAGAATTTTTTCTGCCCGCGAAGATGATCAGTCAGAGTTTCGCCAGCCGCAAGTGGGATCTCCCGGTCTACCTGATTATGGTCTACGCGGGCCTTGTATCCGTACAGATCGTTTGCATCCGGTAGCAGATCTTCCAGGTCAAATTCTTCGTCATTGGTGCTGTCAGCGGATTCTTCCTCCGGCCCAGATGATATCTCGTCGGGCGATCCCTCTTCGAGCAGTGGGTTATCCACCAGTTCCTGCTGAATGCGCTGTTCCAGTGCAAGCGTTGGTAACTGCAGCAGCTGGATATACTGAATCTGCTGCGGGGACAGTTTCTGCTGTAGCCTTAATTCTTGACTCAGGTTCAGCATATGCCCGGCACGCGTCCTTAGATTAAGTCGTATCTACCCTCTGAAACGTAGCGGGCAGTTACGGGGTTTGCAATTGTAATAGTCCAGTATCTTACGATCTTACGGTGATTCGGTTAATTACCGGAGATCAACACATGTTGCATCCAGTCAATGATGAAGCGCCAAAGCATAGCCGCTCCTAACCTTCAAGACAAGGACTTTGAACGTCGGCTTCGCCCGCGTAAACTGAAGGATTTTATTGGACAAGAGAAAATCAAGAGCAATCTCAAGATATTTATGCGGGCGGCTCTCGAGCGGGGAGAAAGCCTTGATCACGTACTTTTGTCCGGCCCTCCGGGGTTGGGCAAGTGTGTAACGGCGGATACACAAATACAGACTCCCCAGGGCCGCGTGCCTATGGGGCGCCTGATTCCAGCCAATCTTAGTCCTGGTGAATGCCGGAACCACACCGTAACAGTCATTGGAGCACTTGGCGCGGAGCGCACCTCACATGTGTATGCCAGTGGATACGGTCCGACAATTCGTCTGCTAACAAGCTGCGGACAATCTGTGGAAGGTACCCCAGCACATCCTGTACTGGCAGAAGATCAGGGCTATATGACCTGGCGACCGCTCGGATCACTTGAGCTCGGAGACCGTGTTTTGGCGTTACAGCAAGAGTCCGCAGAAGCGTCTTGCGAAAGCGAAGATTACCAGGATTTTCAGTTTACAAAGCGGGACTGGGTTGCCCTTGAAGCATCAAGCGGTGACAGACCAAGAGCGACGGGGGACTTCAAGTGGAGTACAGTGGCGCGACTCGAATCTGCGGAAGCAGAAACGTTCGATTTTGTAGTTCCGGGTTCACATTCGTTCATCGGTAACGGGTTCTGTAATCATAACACAACGCTGGGGCACATTATCGCAGAGGAAATGGGAGCCTCCATTACCACTTCCTCTGGTCCGGTCGTGGATAAACCTGCAGATCTGGCAGGTATATTGACCAAATTGAAGGAAGGGGATGTCCTTTTCATTGACGAAATGCACCGTCTATCGCCGCTGGTGGAGGAGTATCTCTATTCAGCGATGGAGGACTACTACATTGATATTGTCATTGACAGTGGCCCAAATGCGCGGAGCGTGAAGATCCCATTGCCCCGGTTTACAATGGTGGGAGCCACGACACGAAAGGGGTTATTGACCGCCCCTCTGCGCAGTCGGTTTGGAATAGATTTTCGGTATGATTATTATAGCGCTGAGTTGCTTCAGGCCATTCTTAAACGTTCGGCGGGGATTCTGGGCGTTCTGATTGAAGAGGAGGGCGCGTACGAGATTGCCCGTCGAAGCAGGGGGACCCCCCGTATAGCCAATCGTTTATTGCGCCGGGCCCGTGACTTTGCTCAGGTGGAGGGAGATGGCTGCATAAGTCTTAAGATGGCAGATCGCGCACTGACAGCCTTGGATGTAGATGCCGAAGGATTGGACAACATGGATACGCGTATACTGCTCAGTCTTATTGACAAGTTCAATGGCGGGCCCGCTGGACTCTCAACCCTGTCCGTATCGGTCGGGGAAGAGTCGGGAACGATTGAAGAAGTTTATGAACCTTATCTCATACAAGAGGGATATATGCAACGCACGCCGCGGGGGCGTGTAGCAACCAGAAAGGCATACAAACATTTTGGGAGAAAAGCCCCAGGTGCAATGCCAACACTATTTAACACCGGAGACGAAGGAGAATGAAACAGGTCATTATATCCTCGCTGCTGGTCGTGGGGGGCTTTACTGGTACAGACTCCCCTGCCAGTCCTGAATCTGCCCGGGCCAGGCCTACCGGTTTGGCGATGGGGCCTGATGGATCGGTATACATATCTGATTCTGTGACAGGCAGGATCTTGAAAATCGCTTTAACTGGATCTTGAGTTGTTGATGCAGAATGATGATCGGGCACTGACAGATTTTCTGCACGCGCTGCGGAAGGAAAGTCAGGGGGAGGTTCGAACTGATGATTACAGCCGTGTACTTTACAGCACGGACGCCAGTATTTACCAAGTGATGCCGCATGGTGTCTTTTTCCCGGCTTCGCGGGAGGATGTACACGCAGCGGTTACGCTCTCAGCAGAGTTTGGTGTTCCTCTCCTTCCTCGGACAGGTGGTAGCAGCCTAGCTGGTCAGGCGGTTTCGGAGGCCCTGGTGATGGATTTTACCCGTCACTTGAATCGAATACTGGAGGTCAATGAGGCTGAGGGTTGGGTACGTGCTGAACCTGGTCTGGTGCTTGACCGGCTAAACAAAAACCTGGAGCCTGCCGGATTACAGTTTGGTCCTGATCCGGCCAGCAGCAATCGTGCGGCTTTGGGTGGAATTGTGAGCAACAACTCAACAGGCAGTCACTCTATTTGTTACGGCATGGCCGCCGACCACCTCCATAGCATGAACGTTGTGCTTAGTGATGGCACACAGGTACATCTGGGGCCATTAGAGGCCAAGGCACTTGAGCAGAAATTGAAGCTCAGTGGTCTGGAAGGCAGTCTGTATCGGAGAATGGTGGAGCTCACTCGATCGCCTGAAAACCATAAGACCATCCTTGAAGGGACACCGCGTCACTGGCGGAGGTGTGGTGGCTACAACCTTGATCGGTTCATAGGTGAAGGTCCCTCTTTCAAAGTGCCCCGGGACGACCGCTTTAATCTGGCAAAACTGGTGTGTGGAGCGGAGGGGGGACTGGCGGTTATTCAGGATGTGACGCTGAATCTGGTCCCTGTCCCAACAGCGCGCGGGTTGGCTATTGTCCAATTTGGCAGCACACTAGAGGCGCTTAGGCGCGTTCCAGACATTCTGGAGGCCGATCCCAGTGCGGTGGAGTTGTTGGACAATTTGGGTCTGCGTTTGTGCAAGGAGGTTCCCAAGCACGCGCGGCTACTTCAAACCTTTATTGAGGGAGACCCAGATTGCATCCTGATCACGGAGTTTTATGGAAGTGGCGAGGTGGAACTGCGCTCGAAGATTGAGAATTTGCGCGCACTCCTTGTTAGGCGAGGACACAAGGGTGGCGTGCTGCCGGTATTGGATCCGGCCCGACAGGTAAATGTGTGGACGGTTCGCAAGGTGGGGTTGGGGTTGTTGATGAGTATCAAGGGGGACCACAAGCCAATCCCCTTTATTGAGGACGCAGCAGTTCCCACTGAGCATTTGGCGGAGTACGTGCGAAAGGTAGATGATTTTTGTACGGAAAGGGGGACACGTGTGGCCTATTACGCGCACGCAAGTGCAGGCTGCATCCATATTCGTCCATTGATCAATGCAAAATTGGCTGCAGAAGTGGCCAAGATCCCTGAGATCATTGATTTTGCGGTCGAGCTATTGCAGGGTTACGGAGGCGCACTTTCCAGCGAACACGGAGATGGACGGGCGCGCAGTTGGATAAATGAGCGGTTCTTCGGGCCGGATCTATACCGGCTGTATCGAGAGGTGAAGGAGATGTGGGATCCCCGCGGATTGCTGAATCCAGGCGTGGTTGTGGATGCTCCGCCAGCGACCGAGAATTTGCGTTACGGCGCAGACTACGAGGTTGTACCGGTGGAGCTGAATCTGGATTTCAGCGCAGAGCATGGTTTTGATCGAGCCGTTGAAATGTGCAACGGGGCCGGAATCTGCCGAAAGGACACAACGGGGGTCATGTGTCCTAGCTTCATGGTTACCCGTGAAGAGGAGCACAGTACTCGGGGGCGTGCCAATGCATTAAGAGCTGCGCTTTCGGGGGTTCTGCCTCACGAGGAACTGACCAGTGCACGCATGTATGAGGTTATGGATCTGTGCGTGGAATGCAAAGCGTGCAAGTCTGAGTGTCCCTCGTCCGTAGACATGGCCAAGATCAAGTTTGAGTGTTTGGCGCAATACCACGCCAAACACGGTACGCCGCTGCGAACACGGCTATTTGGAGACATCGCAAGGTTTTCCCGTTTGGCCAGTGGAGCTCTCGCGTCTCCGATTAACGGGATTTTGGGCAGTATGCCGGTGCGGTTTGCTCTCGACCGTGGGTTGGGCGTTTCCCGACAGCGCAAGTTGCCAGCTTTTGCTCGGAAACCATTCACCAAGTGGTTCAAACAGCGCCCACAGAGCACGCAGGAAAGGGAACGTGTTGTGCTCTTCAATGACACGTTCAATACGTTTAACGAACCACATGTAGCGATAGCGGCGGTAGAGGTGCTTGAAGCGGCAGGCTTTGAGGTAATACTTCCGGGACACCGCTGCTGCGGGCGGCCGCTCATTTCGAAGGGTATGGTAAAGAAGGCGCGTGCTGCAGCAAGGGATACGGTGGAGCGACTGGCGCCCTATGCAAAAGCGGGGCTACCCATCATTGGCTTGGAGCCGAGCTGTCTGTTGTCAATGCGCGACGAATACCTATATCTATTGCCTGATAGCAGTGAAGCGCGGGAGGTCGCGCATCATGCGGTACTATTTGACGAGTTTGTGGCCCGCCTCGCGGACGAGGGTAGACTATCGCTCTGCTTTACGGATGAAGCGCGCGAGATCCTACTGCATGGTCATTGCCACCAGCGTGCACTTGCAGGCACGGAATCAACATTGAAAATCCTGGCACTCCCCGAAAACTACCATGCGCGCGAAGTTGACTCCAGTTGTTGCGGAATGGCAGGCTCCTTCGGCTATGAAAAGGAGCACTATGAAATATCCCGAAAGATGGCTGAGCGCCGACTGGTGCCAATGATGCGCAACACCAGTGCCGACACACTAATTGCAGCGCCCGGCACCAGTTGTCGCCATCAATTGCAGCACTGCGGCATCGCGCACCCCCTGCACCCGGCAGAGGTGCTTCGGGACGCAATGCTCCAGCGCACGTCCTGACTTCTCGTGTACCCCGATCAGTGACCGCCGAGCTTTTCGGCTTTGTAGCCCCCAGCACGAAGATCTCTCACGAGTAGAAGCCCGAAGACCACGATCAGTATAATCCCGAACGGTGCGAGCGTACGGAAGGAACGTCGACCGCCCTCATTGTCAGCGGGGTTCAGCTCAGCCTGTGCCCGTCCTACAATCTCTGAATCGACGCCGGATCCGCTAACGGACCTTAGGGCCTGCATTGTACTACCGCGGGGTAATTCACCATCGGCTTCATACGTCGCCAGCACGCCTGCCACGGTGGAATTGACGACCATAATGTCAGCTTCCTGTGCTCCAGAATTTTCCGCGATGGCAGGGAATTCCGTGTTAACATCCTCAAATATCTGGATGACGGTCTCACTGTTGAGCGTGTCATGTCCTCTGTCATCGGCGATGTCTCCCAACCAGGGCGTTACGAAGAAGGACGCAAGCATTCCTACAGCGCCCATAACCCCGAGACCCAGCGCACCACTTTTGGGGTTTCGTTCAGAAACGTAACCCAGCATAGTCGGCCAGAAGTAAGCAATTCCGGCTGCCCAAATCGCGGCGGTCAGGAAAGCCATCACGGTTGTTTCCGCCATGCTGAACAGGAATAGGCCTAACGTGGCTAAAACCGCGCTCCCAAACAGGATGCCGGTAGGTGTGAGGGCCTTGACCACTGGGCCGGCGAGTAACCGAAGTGTGCCCATGATGCCAAATACAAATCCAAACACGAGCAAGCCATTAATTCCTCCTGCCTGGAGGACAGACGGGACCCAACTTGAGGGTGGGAGCTCCATAGATGCTGTGAGCAACATCATAGGTATCATGACGAGCATTATAGGAGCAAACAGTGCCTTGAATGACTCGCCCACCGACACGCCCGCTGTGACTCCTTCCGTTTGTGGGAAGGGGGCGGTGAACATCATGAGGCCATAACCCAGTGCAGGTACCAGGACCAGTATGAGCTGCGAGCGCCATCCGGCTCCAAGTTGTGCAAAGATCAAGGTCAGTATGACGGCTGCGATGAGGTTTCCGTACGGGAACCACATGTGAAAGTGGTTCAGTTTGGAGGTTTTATTATCTGGGTAGAGCGCGGCTACGAGTGGGTTGCACCCGGCCTCAACCAATCCCGCCCCAAGCCCGGCACAAAGAGAGCCGGCTACGGCCGGCACATAGCCTTGGGCTGTCATGATCAGGATGGCGCCGGCCACATGACCAACAAACGCTCCCCGCACGATCCACCGCATTCCGATTACATCGCAAAGCGGAGAAAAAATAGCTTGGCTGACAGTAAAGCCGATAAAAAACACACCGGTGAAAACACCGAGTTGCGCATTCGTGAGAATGAATTCTGATTTTACAGAGAAGGCAATTCCAGCAATGACTGTGAAAGCGAATGCTGTTGTCAGCAGAGCAAGGCAGCTGCCGTAAAAGAGGCGATTGCGACTAATCATCTAAGCAGGCGAGTTTGGTTGGTTCAGGATTAGTTGGTAAAAGATACACCGACATCAAATATACAATGGAGATCTTGCAGATGTGCGGGCTTCCAGGATTGCGGGACATCTCCAGGTATGAACGAAAACTAGAGTTTCAAACGGAGAGGAAGCGAGCAGAACTTTATTGTTAATTCGCGCGGCCACAGGTGGAAAAAGTAAGTGATGCCGGACATTTGCCGGGGACGGACAGGAAGGCTCACCCGAAAAGTCGTCTGTAACAGTACGTTCGCCACCTCCGCACGGCTCCGAAAAAAACTGAACGAACTGGGCGTTGTCGGGGCCAGGTGAACGCTGGGAGTATTTGATCCATCCAGGCAGCGAAACCGCCGAAGGCTCTTTGCGTTAGTTGTCGCTCAGGTATTTTTCTGTTCATCAGCTTACACAACTAGTTATGCATCGCATCAAAACTCTCATGCTTCTTTTCGCACTCTTCCTGATTGGAGCCGATTACGTATATGCGCAACGCCCTGCTTCTCCGCGCGGAGAAGCTTCGACCCAGATTGGGGAGGCTTGGATCATTGTTGACTATGGACGTCCAATTCTTCGCGGGCGGACAGGAATATTCGGTTCAGGCGAGGAATATGGCACCGCGGTGACCGGCCCTGCCCCCGTTTGGCGGGCTGGTGCGAACAAATCCACGAGGTTGCATACGGATGTACCCCTTATGATCGGCGGGACAGAAGTCCCTGCCGGCGAATACAGTGTTTTCGCGGAACTGAACCAGGGTAGTTGGACATTCATTCTGTCCACGCATGAAGCCAAGGATTCCGGCAGAGCTCCCGGAGATGGATTGTGGGGATCCTACAACTACACGGCGGATAAGGATGTGTTACGTGCTGCCATGACGGTCAGCGATGTTGAGTTCAGCATTGATCAATTCACGATCTCGTTTCTTGATGTGACCGACGAGGGTGGGACGCTCGCTATGGTGTGGGAACATACTATGGCAACGATACCCTTTACGGTAGTTCGGTAGTCGTCCATGTGATTGACCAACGCTCGTTCGGCGTACGTGCGTGTCGCATCAACTCTACCAGACTGTCCGCCAATTCGGGCATCTGGGTCGATAGGTCGGTAGTTTCACCGAGGTCCTGTTTCAGGTCGTACAGCTCTGTGGTTCCGTTTGCGTGAAAATAAACCGCCTTGTAGTCGCCGCTGCGAATGGCCTGTTTGGGTCCTCCACCTTCATGAAATTCCCAGTATAGGTGACCGTGGGTCTCCTGCTCTTCTCCTTCCAGCGTAGCGAGGAAGGAAATCCCATCCGTTTCCGGTGCTTCAATGTCCGCTATTTCTGCTGCCGTTGGAAGGAAGTCCCAGAATGCCGATGGATGATCGGTCACGGTGCCGGCTGCAATTCGATCAGGCCATCGGGCTATGAGGGGAACGCGTATTCCGCCCTCATAAAGAGCTCGCTTGATACCACGTAGCGGCCCACTACTATTGAATAATTCTGGATCGCGTCCGCCCTCACGGTGGGGACCATTGTCGCTCGTGAAAAGAACCAGTGTGTTGTCCCCAATTCCCAGAGCCGTTAGATGATCCAGTAATCGCCCTACATCCCTGTCGAGGCGACTTATCATGGCAGCTGTACCTTTGTGAGCGTCCGCCCATTTCATGTCGGCGTAGATGCCATAGTCGGGAACCTCCATGCCGTGTAACCCGCCGTGGCGACTCTCATTGTTTGCGTGGGGGATCGTGTAAGCCAAGTAAAGAAAAAATGGTCCATCCGCGTGTCGGTCAATAAATGCAAGCGCTTCTTCTGTGAACAGGTCATGTGAGTAGTCTACCCTTTTTGTTGCGTATCCACCGAGGCCTCTAACGGGGATCACTTCGTTTCGAAGAGCCACTTGAAGGGTGTCGCGCCAGAGAAATTCGGGATAGAAGTTGTGTGCATGAATCTGGTTCAAGTATCCGTAGAAATAATCGAAGCCCTGGCGGTTTGGTATGCCTGGAGATCCAGCCTCTCCCAGACCCCACTTACCAACGAGGCCCGTTGCGTATCCAGCATCCTGAAGCATTTCAGCCACCGTTACGTCTTCGTCCTCAAGGGGGACCCGGCCATTCCCGCGGATTCGACAGTGGCCGCTGTGGAGGCCAGTCATGAGCACACAGCGCGACGGGGCACAGACCGTACTGCCTGCGTAGTGACTGGTAAACCGGATTCCCTCGGCGGCCATTTGGTCCAGCCGCGGAGTCTGAATGGTTTCCTGGCCATAGCTCCCCAGATCTCCGTATCCCAAATCATCAGCCATGATGTAAATGATATTGGAGAGTGAATCTGATTCTGGATCAGATGTGGAACATCCGGAAAACCCCAGGATGAACGCGGCCAGCAATAATGTGCGACCAGAGTGATTAGCGCATGAATAATCCGCCATTGATATCTATAGTTTCGCCGGTGATGAAGGTATTCTCAATCAGGAGTTCGACGGCCTGAGCAATATGATCGCTTTCGCCATTGAAGCCCACAGGTGTATCGCTGGCAATAGTAGCCAGTTTTTCCTCAGTAGAGTATCGATCATGAAACGGTGTAAGAATAACACCGGGAGCGATGGCATTGACGCGGATTTCGGGTGCAAGCTCACGAGCCGCTCCTCGTGTGAAAGAGTCCAAGGCCCCTTTTGCCGCTCCATATGCCGTTGCTGTGGGCGCACCATGCCGCATAGCAATGGAGGTCATGTTCACGATGCTGGGCAAGTTGCCTCTCCGCAATAGCGGAACACACAACTGCGTAAGCAGGATTGCTGAATAAGTGTTCAGTGAGAAAATACGCTCCATGAGCGACCAAGTCAGGTTCTCAACCGTGTGACGCTCTAAAAGGCTGCCTGCATTGTTGACCAGTACATCGAGGTGATCCGTAACACGGGTTACATCTCGCATGAGTGCGCGACAGCCAGCTTCCTGCATGAGATCAGCCTGGGAAGTATACACAACTCCTCCCAGTTCCCGCACCTCTATTGCGACGGACTCAATGGGAGACTGGTTATGGTGGAGAATGAGCGTGTTGCCTTTTGCCAGTCGTTGGGCTATTACGGCGCCTATGCCCGTACTGGCTCCCGTGATCAAGATTGTACGTTGCATGATTTTATCTGGAAGAGGTAAGTCTAGGAGAATAGGAGACAATGTTACCCATTTGTGGGATCATATCAGATTCGGGGTACAGGAAGTGTTGCATTACGTAGGATTGCGCGAAGAGAAGCGAAGGCCTAACAGGGCTACACACGGCATCCGGGATCGGCACAGCGTCACGATAAATCCCTCGAATATCCTGAATGAGGATTGAACTCATTCCGGTAGCGATATATCCGGGAGTGTGGGTCTGCGTTTTTGATGGCGTGTTCGGGTAGCCAGACTGAGTCAATTTATACGAACTCCGATGGAGTCCGCCCAGGCTTCCCAGCGACGTTGCAGGTGTAAGGCAATTTGAGGGGACTCCAACGCAAGATCGTAAATCTCTGTCGCGTCTGTCGCCAAATTGTAGAGCTCCCATTCTGCACGGTTGCGGTCCCACACCAGTTTCCAGTTACCTTGACGGATTGCTCGATTACCAATGTGTTCCCAATAGAGTGTGCGGTCTGGCCACTCGAACTACTGTGTATTCAGGAGTGGCAGCAGACTGGTTCCATCGGTTTGTGGCAGTGTGGCATGGCTGACATCAGCGATAGTTGCCAGCAAATCAATTACATGGCCGGGTTCATCTACAATGCGGCCTGGTCCACCTATACCAAGAGGCCAGTGCGCAACAAGAGGGGTTGCAATCCCACCTTCATGTGTCCACTGTTTGTATAGCCTGAAGGGCGTATTTGAGGCATTGGCCCAGGCTTCCTCATAGGCCAGATATGAACCGCGCTCGCCAACAGCTGTGTTCGGGTCATGCAATCGTCGTCCATTTACGCTCTCGGCACATCCTCCGTTGTCTGACAGAAAAAGTACGAGAGTATTGTCAAGCTCTCCCACAGTTCGTAACTGATCAAGAACGCGTCCGATGCCCTGATCCATCCGGTCGACCATGGCGGCATAGACCGCCATGCGCAGAGACCAGTCTTCCTTGTTGGGTTGATCTTGCCATGCGGGCAGACCAGCGGGCCGGGGAGAGAGCGCATAATTTTCATCGACAACACCCAGCGTCCGCATTCGTGCATAGCGTTCCTGACGCAGCACATCCCAGCCGTCATCATATTGGTTTTCATACCGGGCAATATCCTCAGGCAATGCGTGCAGTGGCCAGTGCGGAGCGGTGTAGGCCAGGTAGAGCAGAAAGGGTTTGTTGGATGTATGAGACTGCAGGAATTCAACTGCGTAGTCCGTGAAAGCGTCGGTCATGTAGAAGCCTGAGTCAGGTGGACTCCAGGGATCGTCGTCAAGAGCCATTTGCCGTTTACGCGGCTGGTTTTCGATAATTTCGTAGTAACTACTTGCACCGCTGATGAGACCGAAATAACGTTCAAAGCCACGCACACGTGGCCAGTGCTGAGGACGTTCGCCAACATGCCATTTACCGGACATGTACGTACTATACCCTGCGTTCAGGAGCATTTCTGCGAGGGTAATCGCGGATTCACTCAGGTAGCCTTGGTAGGGCCCAGTCGTGAGTTCACTGTTCAAACTCGATACCATAGCCCCCATACCGGCTCCGTGCGGGTAGCGACCAGTCAGGAGCGAAGCTCTTGTGGGGCAGCAACGTCCCGCGTTGTAGAACTGGCGGAAGCGAACCCCGTTTATCGCTAGTGAATCAAGATTGGGAGTATGGATTTCGCCTCCATAGGCGCCGATGTCCGAATATCCCAGATCATCGGCCAGAATAATCAGGATATTGGGGCGTTTGGGAGAACTCCTGCAGCCAATGGTGTTTACCGCCAGAAGCAGCAGAAATATTCCCCCGAGACAAACATTCTTCTGCATCATGTTCGGATCTGAGAGCTTTTTCAGTACTAGAATAAAATCTATTACTTTGGGAAGGGATTATCCTGAATGTTGAACAACTGACTAAACCCCTGATGGAACCCGCAGCGCCAGCGCGCCTGCTCACAGAGGCGGATGTAGCCCGGATTCTTGAACGAACACTGCGAAGCAGGTTTGCACACGGGGATCGAGTATTGGTAATTATTCCAGACGCTACGCGCACTGCACCAATTCCGCTGATCTTTCGCCTGATATGTGATCTCCTATTGGAGCGGGTAGCTGCCTTGGATTTCCTGGTTGCCCTGGGTACGCACGCACCGATGAGTGAGTCAGCGCTTTTGGCTCATGTGGGGATTTCGCGTATTGAACGAGCAGGGAAATATTCGCGGGTGGGACTTTTCAATCACGCTTGGGATGATCCGTCAGCGCTTGTGACACTTGAGACGATATCGGCCGAGGAAGTCAATGCAATTACACAAGGACTTATAAAGCGAAAGCTTCCCGTGACGGTAAACCGTAAGGTGCTTAACTACGACGCAGCCCTTGTGTGCGGCCCGGTCTTCCCCCATGAGGTGGCAGGATTCTCAGGAGGAAACAAGTATTTCTTTCCTGGAATCAGCGGCCAAGAGGTGATTGACTTCACACATTGGGCGGGAGCTCTTATGAGCAACCGTGCAATAATCGGGACCTATGATACTCCGATTCGGCGATTGATTGATCGGGCTGCCCAAGGGATTCCTTGTGCACGCCATTTTGTGAACATGGTGGTGGACGGAGGTGGTTTAGTTGGAGTGCATGTAGGATCTGACGGGGATGGATCCTGGTTGAGAGCAGCCAGACACGCTGCTCAAGTACACATTACCTGGTTGGATACGCCGGTCAAGCGGGCCTTTGCAGTTGTGCCATCCATGTATGATGATCTGTGGACGGGAGCAAAGGGGATGTACAAACTGGAGCCGGTAATCGCCGATGGTGGAGAAGTCCTCCTATATGCTCCGCATATTTCTGAGCTATCGTACACACACGGCAATTTGCTGGACGAAATCGGTTTTCACGGCACCGAGTATTTCAAGGCGAACTGGGACAGGTATGGCCGATATCCCTGGACAATTCTTGCGCACTCGGCGCATGTGCGGGGAGCCGCGACCTACGAGCGGGGCGTGGAAGTTCCTCGTATCAAGCTCACACTAGCCAGTCAAATTCCACGGGAACGTTGCGAAAAGGTTGGCTTGGGTTACCGGGATCCTAGGTCTATTGACCTATCCTACTGGAAACAACATGTGGAAGAGGGATATTTGTACGTTCCCAGCGCTGGAGAGCATCTCTACAAACTCCGTGCAGCAGGGATCGGACCTGCTGCAGAAGGATGAATTCAGAAAGGATTCGTTCATACGGCAAGGCCGAGGTGTTTGAGTCGCAGGTAAAGCACTTTTTTCTGGGCTGAGCAAGCCGGTGTGATTTCTGATTGCCCTCGTAACCGTACATTAACGGAGTGCGCATCACAAAAGTACTCATGCAAGGAAAGTCACGTGCATCAAGAGACATGGCGGATTCCATAAATGGGATTTTGATCCTCAGATGAAAGAAACCATCGGATTCATAGGTCTGGGTATTATGGGTAGCGGTATGGCCCGCAATCTGCTCAAGGCCGGGTTTGATGTGCACGTCTGGAACAGGACGGCGAGTCGCATGGCACCCTTGGTATCTGCCGGTGCACATGGAGCACCGGATGCATCGGCCGTGGCTACCAAGGCGGACATCATTGTTGTCTGTGTCAGTGAAACCCAGGATGTCGAAGAGGTATTGTTTGGGGAAAGCGGGGTCATAAAAGGGGCCAGACCTGGCGCACTCGTGATCGATACCAGTACCATAAGTCCTCAGGCCACAATCACCATGGAGGCACGGCTTCGTGCAGCAGGGCTGCGGATGTTGGATGCCCCCATCAGTGGGGGGAGTGAAGGTGCGGCCAACGGAACGCTAAGCATTATGGTTGGAGGTGATGCAGTTGACGTTGACCGGGCAATGGATGTTCTCAGCGCAATGGGCTGTCGCATTACGCATGTAGGCTGTACAGGGGCGGGCCAGATGGCGAAACTCGTCAACCAGATCCTGGTAGTGGGTACGATGCAGGCGGTCAGTGAGGCACTTCTGTTTGCACACAAGGGAGGCCTGGATCTGGCGAAGACACTGGAAGCGGTGGAGCACGGGGCGGCGGGCAGTTGGATGCTCAGTAATCGGGGTTCACAGGCTATCGTGAGAGATTTCAGGCCCGGCTTTACAATTGATCTGCAGCAAAAAGATCTACGCTTGGTACTGGAAGCAGCAGATGCTATGGGTGTACCGTTACCGGTGACCAGTCAAGTGTTTCAGTGGTACCGCACGCTGCAGGATCGAGGGCTTGGAAGCGAAGGCAACCATGCATTAATTATGGCGCTTGAGCATCTGTCAGGAGTGCAGGTAGGCGAAGCGAAGTGATGGCAACCGTACTTGTAGGCACGTATACAGAACCGCTGGACCATGTTAATGGGCGCGGTGTGGGTATCTATATCTATTCATTTAATGCGGGGCGATTGCGCCCTGAGGGTGCGGTTCGGGGGCTGCCGAACCCATCCTATTTGGCTGTGGATGCCGCCCGTCATAGGCTTTATGCTGTGAGCGAAACCCTGGAATTTGACGGGTTGGCTCAGGGAGCTGTGCAGGCCTGGGCATGGGATCCAGAGTCCGTCGCACTTGAATCGCTCGGTCATGCAGGCACGCGGGGCGGTGCTCCATGCTACATCAGTGTTCTTCATGACCACCTTCTGATTGCCAACTATGTCGGTGGATCTGTCATTGCCGTAGGTCTGACCGATAATGGTAGCCTGGAACAGGTTACAGGAAATGTGCAGCATACGGGCACTGGTCCGAACACAGCGCGCCAGGAGGCTCCGCATCCGCATGCGATTGTACCAGATCCTACTGGAGAATATTGCCTGGTTCCGGATTTGGGTACAGATCGAGTGTACGTTTACCGAATGGATGGATCGAAAGCTGACCTGCAAAGTGGCGGGGAAGCAGTAAACATCCACGCAGGGGCAGGGCCAAGGCATCTGGTGTTTAATCCCGCAGGTACAGGTGCGTACCTGATGAATGAGCTGGATTCAACTATTTCATTTCTCGAGTGGAAAGATGGGCGTGCAACACTGTTGTATACGCTGGATGCACTTCCCGAAGATTATACTGGAATTCGTTCCGGTGCGGATATTCATGTTCATCCTAATGGACGTTTCCTTTATGCGTCACTACGTGGATTGGCCAGCATCGTCTGTTTTCAGGTAGATAGCGGTACAGGACGCCTGGCGAAGCCTGCCTGGTTCCCAACCCATGGTACTACGCCGCGTAATTTTACACTTGACTCTGCGGGAGAGCATTTAATTGTGGCCAATCAGGACTCAGATACGCTCGTTGTCTATCGTATCGACAGCAGGTCAGGGCATCTGATCGGACCCCATCAGGTGGTGAATGTGCCCAGCCCGGCCTGCGTGAAGTTCGCCTCATGAGTGATTCAGTGTAGTATCACCGGTTTGTTGACGTGATATTATGTAGATTCTTTTTCGCGAACGGAGAAATGCGCCATGAATCACTTTTTTCGTAGTGGGCTTACCCGCCGAGATTTTCCAAATATTGCCGCGGGCACAACCGAGAGTACGTTCGCTCCCTCGGGCGGTAGCTTAATCATACCATGAGGTCAATCGGTGTTGCTGTCGCAGGTACAGGATTTATTGGTCCAGTGCATGTAGAGGCATTGCAGCGCCTAGGCATGCCAGTTAGGGGTATTTTGGGTAGTTCCCCAGAAAAATCAAGGGCTGCCAGTGAGGCGCTGGGGCTGCCGCGCGGTTACGCCAGTTATGAGGAGATTCTCTCAGATTCTACTGTGCAAGCCGTGCATCTGGCAGTGCCTAATGTCATGCATTACGATTTTGCATATCAAGCGCTTCTTGCCGGCAAGCATGTTATGTGCGAGAAGCCATTGGCTATGAATGCCGCGGAGGCGGACGCGTTGGTAGCCTTGGCCTGTGAAAAAAACCTACATGCTGGAGTATGTTATAATATTCGGTTCTATCCGCTGAATCTGGAAGCGCGTGCGCGTGTCCAGGAGATGGGACGGATACACAGCGTTGTGGGGCGGTATGTACAGGATTGGTTGCTCTACGACACGGACTATAACTGGCGCGTGTTAAGCTCTGAGGGAGGTGCACTGCGGGCAGTATCAGATATTGGCACCCACTGGATGGATTTGGTCTGCTCTATCACCGGGTTACGGGCCGAGGCAGTGTTCGCCGACCTGAGCATTGTTCATCCTGTCCGCAAAAGGCCCACAGGTGAAGTCGCTACGTATGCGTCTACAGAAGGGCAGGAATTGGTGGAGGTACCCATCGAAACTGAAGACTGCGGTTGCGTAATATTGCGCATGAATGGGGGTGCGCGGATGGTCCTGTGGGTGTCGCAGGTCACGGCAGGGCGCAAGAATTACTGCAGTTATGAGATTGCGGCAGAAAACGGCTCGCTGTCCTGGTGCAGTGAGCGTCCAAATGAGTTGTTCATGGGTCATCGATCGAAACCCAACGAAGTGCTGCCACGCGACCCAGCCCTGCTGAATGACTTTGCTGCGGGCTTCAGCAATTACCCAGGCGGCCATAACGAGGGGTTTCCAGATACCTTCAAACAGTGTTTTAGAGCCTTTTATGAGGATATCGCATCCGGTACAGATCCGCGGGCAGCACGCTATCCGACTTTTGCAGATGGTGCCCACGAAATCATGCTTTGTGATGCCATATTGGAGAGCCACCGTACAGAGCGGTGGGTTCACCTTCAGACATAGACGTTCACACAATCAAACTCTACGCAAATGAAAGCAGCATTCTTCTTACTCACCTTGGGATTGGGAGTCATACTGGCGGTTCATCTGGCGATGAACGGCCGGGCCGGTGCAGCCGTTCAGAATCCGCAAATGGCCAATGCCCTGTTCTGGTGTATCGGTGCAGTTACGGCCATTCTCGTGGGCTTTACAGCTTGGGAACCGGAGTTTTTTGGTCGACTGCAAGACGTTAACCCGTGGTTATTCACTGCCGGCATGATGGGCGCGCTTTTGGTATTTGCTATTGCCGCACTTATTCCAAGGGTTGGCGCGGGCGGATTGTTTATGTCGCTCCTGGCGGGGCAGGTGATTACGGCCATGATATTATCGCATTATGGCTGGTTGGGCTCACCAGTGCAACCAATCACCATGATGAAGGCATTTGGCGTGGTACTCATGCTGGGTGGGGCAGCCATGGTAACCTTTACTGACTGATGGATAAAGTAAAACTTGGAGGCACCGAGGTGGAAGTCAGTGCCCTTTGCTACGGAACGGACCTGATCGGTAGCCGCGTAGGTGAAACGCAGTCGTACAGGCTGTTGGATGTCTTTGCAGATAACGGAGGTACGTTCATTGACACCGGCAATTTTTATGCGAGTTGGTATCCGGGATGTGTGGGAGGCGAGAGCGAAAGTACGATTGGGCGCTGGATGGCGGCACGAGGTAATCGTGCCCGAATGGCCATCAGTACCAAACTCGGATTTGACTATCCGGGCTGCGAAGGTGGACTGAGTGCTTCAGAGATTGAATCGGAATGCAACAAGAGCCTTCAACGCCTCCAAACGGACTACATTGATGTGTACTATGCACACAGAGATGATTTTGATACGCCGCTGGAGGAGACCATGGAGGCCTTCCATCGTCTGACTACAGCTGGCAAGGTCCGTGTATTGGGGGCCAGTAATCTATGGATCTGGCGGGTTGCAGAAGCAAACATGGTGGCCGCCCTGCGTGGCTTAACGCCCTACAGTGTGGTCGAGCAGCGATATACATATTTTCGGCCGCGGCACGGAGCGGATTTTGGACCGCAGATTTGCATCTCCGAGGACATGAAGCAATTCTGTGACCATCACGGCATGTCGTTGATTGCGTATTCCATTCTTTTGCAGGGAGCCTACTCCCGCGATGATCGTCCTGTGCCCGCGCAGTTTGCGGGCCCTGAGGCCGACGAACGCATGCAAGCGCTGCAGTCGGTGGCTTCGGAAACAAAGTCGACTGTGAACCAGGTCATTATTGCCTGGATGCGACAGAGCGATCCACCGGTGCTTCCGATTATTGGGGGCAGTAAACAGGAGCAGGTGCAGGAGAACCTTGCAGCCCTGGAGGTAGAGTTGTCAGGAGATCAGATGGAGCACCTGACACGCGCAGGAGACCCCGACGTGAAAAAAGCGTGGCTGAGATAACATAGTGGAAACGGCTTCTGTGGGAACCCTTGGCGCCGATGTCTGGCTCATACATGGTATCTCGGTTTAGCCACATGGCAACATGGGCGCGTGAGGTGGAGCGACGAGAGTGGACGAAGCGGATGCTACGCAACGACAGAAACATGAGTATCAAGACTTTGCTTTTATCCCTAACGTTTTTGGTTGTCGCTTCTGCGTCTGCACAACACAAAACAGGCATGATCCTCAAGGACGGCGTTTTTGTAATTCCAACGGAAGAAGACGCACTTGAACAGTTTGTCATCAAGGGTAATCGCGAACCTGCGCTGGCAATTCTCACTCAAACCCTTGACAGCAGGTCCGCTTCAGCGCTCGATGCGCTGGCTGACAATCTTGTGCGAATAATGCTGGACGATGATGATCCGCTAGTCCGGTTTGACGTGAGATTACTGCTTGAACAGGCGGCAAGTGGAATTGGGGGTGGCACTCCATATGCTGGAATGCAACAAACGTTTATCACTCTTTACGAAGCGTCTTCGGATGCGGAAATGGCTGCCGAAAACCGTCAATCAGTATATGTGTCAGGAAGGCTAGACTACGTCAGAAACGTACATGAATCTGCTGCTAAACCCGAAAAAGCCTGCACAATACGCGAGCCGCAATGGTCTATTATCACTGCAGACGGCATTGTATCAGATGAGCCTGAATTAAAGGAAGAAGACATTTGCCCCTACGACCAGAATACATGGTGTATGGCTGGCAAAATACTGATGTACAACAAGGACAGTGCCGTAAACGAATTTGAAGTGCGTCCCACTTGCTTTGGCAGTGTCTACCGTGATGGAACGTGGTGGGAAGTAAGGCACTAGACTGATTGGCTATGTTCGAAGCGGTGATTTTCGGGATTAATTTTCTCGCGCGAAGATTACGGTCCAATCCTTGTCTTCTGCGGAGGATTGAACCTCCACACTCGATAATTCGTGGCAGGACCAAAATGCCTGAAAATTCCTCTTACAAACCCAAGGTTCCTCGCGTACATCAAGCAGACTCAATCTCCACATACAATGTGTGATCAATCGGGGATCTTCAGGACGATCAGTACGGGGGTTGCAGTATCAGTCTGCAAGCTCTTTTGAATCCGCGACAAGGATATGCTGACGGTAAACGGTAAAAAACACATATTATATAATAAGAAGACTTCAAGTAGGAGTATGGAAGCGACACGGTCCTTGGCCGGGGTGTGCCATACTTCGGAATCAACCTCAGACGCATAGCGCAGAATGATTGATAAAGTCTGCTACGTTTGACTGCACGCAACGGTGCTGCAGTTAGGTTTGCTTAACGAATTTTGTTGAATCATGACACATTTCTTTCGTACCACACTCATGCTTTTGGGCTTGCTTCTGGCAGTGAATGCACAGGCTCAGGAGACCATTTTCATACCCGTTAAGATTGACGGGCCTGTACACGATCCGCTCCAGAACAGTTACTGGTTTGGACCCTTCTCGGAAACCGCCTCCGTGGCAGATCTTGACAATGACGGTGACTACGACATCGCAGCCGGCCGGAATTGGTACGAAGCTCCACTTTGGATCAAACATGAAGAGTATCGACCAGGCGCCGAAACCAATGGCCCAGAAACAGAGAGCAACAGCGAGTTTGCGCTGGATGTTGATTTTGACGGATGGGAAGATATCGTAAGCAGTGGGTGGATGTTTATGAAGGGAGCTTACTGGTATCGTAATCCCGGGAGACCACTGGAGCCCGGAGAGCAATGGGAATCGCATAAGATCCACCAAGCCTTCAATATGGAGGGTGTTGTCCACGGTGATATAGATGGTGACGGTGATGAGGATATCCTGGTTAATCACTGGAGTCTGGTCGAAGGACAGGGCATGACGTGGCTTGAGCATATTGATGAGGCTCCCTACTGGATAGAGCATATCGTTGGGACAGATGGAGATACGCACGGTAATGCGCTCGGAGATGTCAACATGGATGGTCGTCTTGATATTGTGACTGGGCAGGGTTGGTATGAGCAGCCGGATGAGCCGCGTGGGCCATGGCCATTCCACGCCGATTGGGATTTTAGGAGTGCACTCTCCGAAAATGCTATTGCAACCGCGCATCCGAACATTGTACACGATGTTAACGAAGACGGCATGAATGATGTGATTCTCGGTAGTGCGCATGCATACGGACTCGCCTGGTATGAGCAGTCTGTGGATGAGTCTGGCAAACGGTCATTTACGAGGCACTGGATTGAGACTGATCATAGCGTTTTTCATTCTCTAGCTATGGCAGACTTGAACGGGGACGGTAAGGATGATCTGATTGCGGGCAAGCGCCTGTTTGCACATTACGGGGGCGATGTTGGTGTTGGGGATCCCTCTTTCGTATTCTGGTACGATATAAAGGGCGGCGAATTCAAGCGCCACATACTCTCATACAACCATGTTCCCTACTATCCAGAGGAGGGAGGTATCAGCCCGCCCCCAAACAATGTTGTCGGCGTGGGAATGAAAATTAATGCCAAGGACATGGACAAAGACGGAGATATTGATGTTGTCTTGGCAGGTAAGACGGGACTCTATGTATTCTACAATCAGGGTACGCCGCCGAAGCCCAAGTATGCGAATGAACTCCCACCCTACTACACATATCCGACTTGGCGCCAATGGCCCGCGTATCGCGCACTTTTTAACGGAAAGGATTTTTCGGGGTGGAAAGTGCCCGAAGGTGACGGAGGACACTGGACGGTCAAGGAGTACATGATTGATTATGACGCGCTGTCCGAGGCGGAGGACAAGAGCCTTTGGACAGAGGAGGGGTTCGGGGATTTCCAGTTACATGTGGATTGGAGGTTTAAGGGAGCCAGCGGCATATTCGATATGCCAAACATACTTCCAGACGGTTCTTACGAGGTGGACGAGGATGGTGAAGTGGTGACCAATCCTACTCCCAATTCGGATTCTGGGATATTCCTTCGTGGCACAACGCAGCAGGTGAACCTATGGAACTGGGGCGTCGGATCGGGCGAACTCTGGGGGGTGCGCACCAATCCCGAAGCAACGCCTGAGCAACGCGCAGCGGCAGTCCCGAGCGTACGTGCAGATAACGCAATGGGCGAGTGGAATTCAATGGACATAACGCTCATTGGCAACCGGATTTGGGTCATGCTCAACGGGGAACAGGTTATTGAGAACGCTGAAATTCCTGGTCTGCCCGAGAAAGGTGCTATTGCGTTGCAGCATCATGGAGGATGGGATGAAGCACGGGGTGCAATGAACCCCACAAGTGCGAACATTCAGTTCCGCAACATCTGGATTCGGGAGCTTGATGCGCCAATGGCTATCGAGGATCCGGCCAAGAACCCCGAAGGCTGGGAAGAACTCTTTAATGGCGAAGATCTGGGTGGCTGGCTTACCGGAGAAAACAACAAGTTTGTTGTTGAGAATGGGGAACTCACCGTGAAGCGCGAGAACCCGGATGGGGAAGAGCACAATCTGGATTACCTATGGACTTCCGAGCGTTATGGTGATTTCATACTGGAATTGGATTTCAAGGTAGTTGAGGGGACCAACAGCGGTGTCTTTTTCCGAACGAGTGATATTATGGATCCCGTTTACACCGGACTGGAAGTGCAGATCGCGAATTCTTATGGACGAGCAGACTTGAGCCGTACGGGGACAGCAGGCGCGGTCTACGATCTTCAGGCTCCCGCAAAAAATGCCATCAATCCACCAGGAGAATGGAACACATATCAGTTGATTTGCAGGGGTAGCCGGATTCAGGTGAGCCTGAACGGCAAGCGTGTGGTGGATATGGATATTGCACAATGGCGGACCCCTCATGAGAACCCGGACGGTTCCTGGAACAAGTTTCCGACCCCCGGGACCGCATTTGCCCGTGAGGGACATATTGGGCTCCAGGATCATGGCCAGCCCGTGTGGTACCGCAATATTCGTGTCAAGCGATTGGATGGAGATGAATAAAGTGCTTGCAGCGGGGCTTATCGGATTAGTCATCGCTGCTGTAACAGGACGGGATGCCGTGGCGCAGCACCGTTATGAGGTGCTGGTATTTTCCAAGACAGAAGGATTCAGGCACAATTCTATTGAGTCTGGTGTGGAGGCCATCAGAGCCCTTGGAGCGGAAAACGGATTTGGTGTGTACGCAACCGAGGATTCGGACTATTTCCACACGGATTCTTTGGAGCAGTTTGAGGTTATCGTTTTCTTAAATACAACACTTGATGTCCTTGACTCAGGGCAGGAAGCGGCGATGGTGGACTACATCCAGTCAGGAGGAGGATGGGTTGGTGTTCATGCTGCCGCAGATACCGAATATGACTGGGAATGGTACGGTGGACTTGTTGGCGGGTATTTTGCGTCCCACCCTGCCGTTCAACCGGCGGATATTGTCTTCACCGACCGTCTTCATCCTTCCACAAAGGATCTGCCTTTGGTCTGGAATCATACGGATGAATGGTACAACTACGAACCTAATCCGAGGGCCAATGTGCATGTGCTGGCCGTGATCAAGGAGTCCTCCTACGAAGGGGGGACCATGGGCGACGACCATCCTATCGCATGGGCGCACCACTATGACGGTGGTCGTGCTTGGTACACAGGTCTTGGGCATACGGTGGAGAGTTATGCCGAGCCCTACATGCGAGCTCATTTATTGGGCGGAATTGAATGGGCTGCGGGTTTAGTAGAGGCCGATGTAACCGCAACACTCGCGTCAGCTTATGATGAAGTGGTTCTTACCACCGAACTGACGGACCCTATGGAGATTGATATTACCTCTGACGGGCGTGTCTTTATTATAGAATGGGCAGGTTCTATCAAGATATGGGAGCCCGCAACGGGAGCCATGCGCGTGATTGGGTGGTTGCCAGTAGATAAGAATATCGAAGACGGTCTACTCGGCCTCGCGTTGGATCCGCAGTTCGACGACAACCAGTGGGGATACATCTATTATTCGGTCATTCCTGATGGGCCGAAAAAAATCAACCGGTTATCAAGGTTTGTCTATGACGGCCATATGCTTGATATGGATAGCGAAATCCCGATGCTGGAAATATCTGTTCAGCGCAGCACGTGTTGCCATTCCGGTGGTTCGGTGCAGTTTGATAAGGATGGGTTGCTGTACTTATCCACGGGGGACAATTCTGGAGGCGACCGGAATTCACCGGATCCAGATCTGAGACGGTGGGCAGACCAGAGTCGTACCTCTGCCAACACAAACGATTTGCGCGGCAAAATTCTAAGGATCAAGCCGGAACCGGATGGAACGTACAGTATCCCGGAAGGCAATTTATTCCACGCGGACTCGCTTCATCGCGGTGAGATTTATACTATGGGGCATCACAATCCTTTCAGGATCTCAATTGATGACTCCACAGGTTGGGTATATTGGGGAGATGTAGGTCCGGGGCTTGTGGATGGTTGGGATGAGTTCAACCAGGCACAGGAGCCAGGTTTTTATGGCTGGCCGCTGTTCACGGGCTACAATGATCCATATCCACATTATCATCTGGCCGAAAAGGAATATGTGGAGCCAAATGCTGCTGCGCCGCTTAACGAGTCAGAATACAATACGGGTGTACGCGAACTTCACGAGGCGATTCCGGCCTGGATTCGGTATTACTACGGACCCAGCGAAGAGTATCCAGAGCTTGGTGCCGGAGGTTTGAATCCAATGGCGGGGCCAACATTTCATTTTGATGAGGTGAATGCGTTTGATACAGCTTTTCCCCCCTACTATAACGGGAAGGTCATGATCTACGAGTGGATGCGCAACTGGATCCAGGTTGTAACGATTGATGAAGATGGGAGTGTGCTGGAGATTGATCCTTTCCTGCCCGGCAATGACTACATCAGGCCAATGGACATTGAAGTGGGGCCGCATGGCCGGCTCTACATCATAGAGTGGGGGGACGAATTTTGGGGCAGCAATGCAAACGCGCAGTTGGTGCGGCTGGATTATTACGGTGCTTCGGGTCCGCCGGAGACGGAGGTTCCCGAGATGCCTCCGGCACTTTCGTTGAGTCTCGACTGGCCTCCTGATGGTGGCGTATTTGATTTTGATTCGACGTATACCTATCGCGTTACGGTGAATGATCAGGCGCGCGCGGACGAAGCGATCATTCGCATATATACAGGGTTCGACACGTCCCCGATACCGCTGGCAACCTACACGAGACCAGAGGGGGAATTCCGGATTACACGCGACTATACACACAACCCAGATTTGCATTATGCGGACCGGTTTGCGATTGTGGAAGCATGCCTGGATGTTTCTTGTGCACGTGCGAAGTTACATCCACGTCTGAAAGAGGCGGAACATGCGACCAGCACGGAGAAATCCGCTCGGAAGACGTATTCTGCTCGACCTGCGAGTAAGCATTGGGGGCGCACTGCGCTCACTGTTATGCCACTCGAGAATGGTTCCAGGCTCACATACAATCCCCTGAATCTTCAAGGGATTAACAGACTTACATTCCGCTTCCGGGCGACGGGGACGGGAACGATCTTGCTCTCTGCGGAAGGTAGTGAGATAGCTTTGCCGAGTATTCCAATATCTCCTGACACAGGTCAGGCCGTCGTGCCGCATCAGGCAGATTACACAGCCGGGGTACCGCCGGATTTTCCAGGTATGGGGTTGCTGGCAGAGGGCGCTTACGATAATTGGCGTGAAGTGTCGGTGGAAATCCCATCCATCCCAGAAACTATCACATTGATGCTTACCTTCGAGTCCGCAGAAGAAGAAACTGTTGCCGAACTCGATTGGATTCGATTTGAAGATGCGGGTTTCATATATTGAGCATCGGTTAAAACAAATTCAAAATGCGTACAACTCGTCGTGATTTCTTGAAAACAAGTGCGCTGGCGGCAGCCGCACTTCCTCTGTCCACTCGGGTGTGGGCTGGATCAAAGAGAAAACTGTTTGACATTTCGCTCGCTCAGTGGTCCTTGCATCGCTCAATCTTTGACAAAAAGATTGATAACCTGGAATTCGCTTCCGTTGCAGCTGAAAACGGAATTTTGGGCTTGGAGTATGTTAACCAGTTCTTCATGGACAAGGCGGAGGACATGGATTACCTGAACGAAATGAAGGCTCGCGCAGAGGATGTCGGCGCGACGAGTATTCTCATTATGTGTGACCGTGAAGGGCGCCTGGGTGACCCAGACGAAAAGTTACGGCGGGAGTCTGTGGAGCGGCACTTTAAATGGGTCACCGCTGCCAAACATTTGGGGTGTCACTCCATTCGCGTCAATGGGTACAGTGAGGGCGACTACGACGAGCAAATGAGGCTCGTTGCAGATGGCATGCATCAGTTGTGCAATTTTGGGGATGAGCATGGTTTGCATGTTATCATTGAGAATCATGGGGGGTATTCAAGTAATGGGAAGTGGCTTGCGGACACGATCCGGATGGCGGATCATCCTCGGGCTGGGACGCTTCCAGACTTTGGGAATTTCCAAATCGATGGGGAAACCACATATGACTCGTATCGCGGAGTAGAAGAACTGATGCCTTATGCAACAGGTGTCAGTGTAAAGCCAAACGTCTATGACGACGAGGGCAACTCCAGCCCACTTGATTATGAGCGAATGATGCGGATTGTTTTGGCAGTTGGTTACTCCGGGTATTGTGGCATTGAGCATGGACCGGCTGGCCGTGAGGTGGAAGGTATTTTGGAGGTCAAGGCAGCCTTGGAGGCGGTACACGAAACACTTGCAGCTGAGATGGAATAGTGTTCAGCTTCGATAGTGTGGACGGGTATTCCAGCTAAACCGTATCATTGCGGCGCGTGTTTCAGATCAGCTTTACGTAGGCCCTCGGGGCGCTTTGATCACTAACTCACGCGGTGGGGGCGTGGGAGTGCGAGTGCTTCCGTAGATGCTGGAGTTGGCTCGCAACTGGTTAAGAGGAGAGTTTTCCAAAATTCCGGGTTATTCGTGAACCGGACGTTTCTCTACGGTACTTCGTTGGCATCCGTTCGAGAATCCCATATGATCACGATACCTTGCGTGGACGTTGTTTCATTGTGAGTAGAAATATCTGGCTGGAACAATCGGCTGGATTGCCAACATTCAACTTAGTTGGAACGTCGCGAATGTAAGCGTTTGAATTTCAAATTGCAGGACCTCGCCTGCGCGCAATTACCAGTTAGCCTGGTGCTCGGTAACATCAACCTAACTACCCTGGCAATATCGACCTGAATATACACGGGGCAAAAATCAACGCTTTTTGACACTGGGATGCACTTATTGCAGCGCTAATATTTGACCTAATCCCGCGGGAGGACCGAGCGGTGGAAAACCGCATGCAATCCGTGGTGAGGGCTGGCGAATGGATGAAATTCGGGTTTATCTGTTTGCTCCAATGCTGGTACGCCTCCTTGGACCTATTCTTCTATAATCCCCACCAGTAAGCTTCGGAAAAAACTTAATCCACGCCAGAAATCCTGCCAAACCTAAGATAAATATAGCAATTTCATTTGCTGGCGCTAATACAGCTCTTCCTCCATCACCCATTATCACACTGCCGAACCCAATACCTAAAATTGGGAACAGGGGGAGTCCGATCAAGTGAATCCAATCGTAAACACGGCTACCTTTTTTCATTATTGTAAAACGTCTGTGAGCTGTTCTATATTCACTCATGCAGGCCTCGGCACGTTGAACACGGGCCCTGTCAATATTTGTCCAAAGAGTGAAAGATCCCCTGGATGCCGTGAAGAAAATTCAGGTTACCTAGCCGTCAAATTTTGTCCGTCCCAGTGGACTGTCTTTTCCATTTCTAGTGAGGAGTTGATCATGTGTGCACATGCGGCGGCATGATGTCCTACCTCTGCATTTTCCTTGGTGGGGCTGCCGTTTCGTATCGCATCCAGCCATTCCTGAATATGAGCAATGATAGATGACTGTCCTTCGGAGTAGTAAACTTCTTCACCGTCCACAGTTGCCTGGGGGCGGCTGGAGGGCATTTCCTCAAGGCGAACGGCCGGATCGGCAATATAGGCGTCTGCCAAGTCCTTTGGCCAACTGTCAGTGATCCAGCCATTGCTTTCATTAACACGCTCAGGGATAAAGCGCAGTCCACTTCCAAACACCAAAGAGCCTTCCGTACCCAGAATTCGCATACCACCTCCACTGCCACCCTGATTGTTGAAGGTGCCGCTCAGACTCACCATGAAGCCCTCCCTGTACTTCAGTGATGCATTAATGGTATCGGGTACATCGCGGGAGCGGGTCCGGCGATACAATCCGCCCATAGCCATAACGCTCTCAGGGATTTGTGCACCCATGACATAGTTAATGTTCGTGCAGGTGTGGACATAGAGATCAGTGGACATGCCGCCTGAGTAGTCTTTATAACAGCGCCAGCGGAAGAAGCGTTCGGGGCTGTACGGTCGCTTGGGCGCTGAACCAAGGAATAGATCCCAGTCGACGGTTCTTGGTGAGGCGTCTGGCGGTATCGGGTATATCCATGCGCCGGAAGCCGTGTTGCGATTCATGGTCGCGCGTACCATGGTGACTTGCCCAAGTCTTCCCTCCCGGATCATATGCCGCGCTTTTTGAACAAGTATACTGCCGGGTCCGGGGCTACCCACTTGTACGGCAAGGTTGTGCTTCTTTTGCGCCTCAATGATGCCCAGGCCTTCCTCAACGGAATAGGTGAGCGGCTTTTCTATGTAAGCGTGCTTGCCCGCATTGAGTGAATCAACAGAGTGCTGATAATGCCAGTGATCAGGGCTGGAAATCACAACCGCGTCAATGTCGCTGCGGTTGATGATCTCCCGGTAGTCCGCCATTACGTCAGCCTTTTGGTCCGTTCGGTCCCTGATTCGAGACAGGCGTCCCGTGTATGCGTCACAGGCAGCAACGATCTCCACTTCGGGAAACCGCTTGAAAGCTTCGACCAGTTGATGTGCTCTGGCTCCCGCGCCAATCATGCCAATTGTGATACGATCACTTGGAGGCACAACTGTCGGGAGAGCTGAACCCATGGCGAGTCCGGCGGTGCCGACAACACCTGTCCGCATAAAATCACGCCGGGAAACTAAAAAACGTTGAGCCATTGCCGCCGAGGTTACATGATTGGAGTTAATACGAGATTTCGATACAGCACACGGCCGTGATCTCCCTGAAGATAAATGGGGCCAGGTGAGGCCTCATCAGCCGTCATGGCACCTCCAGTCACTCCGAGAACAGGCTCATTGTCAATGATCTTCGTTCCGTTCAGAATCACCGTGAGGTGGCGCTGATAGAGCGTAATGTCCATTGATTGCCATTCACCGGCCGGCTTCTCCGCGCTGGCTGAGGGTTTGATTCTGCTGTAGAGGCCGCCCATGTGATGACTGTCCAAGTCCATTCCGTAGGTGTCTGCAACCTGAATTTCATAGATGCCGCGAAGGTAAACACCGCTGTTGCTGCCCTTAGGTACATTCACATCCAGCGTCAGGCGAAAGTCCTCAAAGGTAGCATCGGTACGTAGATTTCCGTAACTGACATGCTCACCATTCTCCGGTTGCACCGGATCGTTAACGAGCATACCATCCTCGGCTTTAAAGCCATTGGTTTGCCGGTTGTTGATTAGACTCCATCCGGTAAGATCTTCGCCATTGAACAGATCAATGGGTTCGCCATAGGTTGCCTGTGAGAGATCTGGTGCAGGGGGCAGTTCCGGAATCCGCACTGCCTCAAATTCTATTATACGGGTACCCATTGCGGATCGGGCTGGAAAATATGCCGTACCTGTCAGGCGATCGCCATTGGGCTTGAGTTTAAAAGTATTGGTAAGGGTGTGCCTCCGTGTACTACCGTCTTCGAGTTCTCTATTGACGGCTTGTATTCTTGTGACGGTTAGTATGTCGCCGGTGACGTTTACACTTGATACGGGGAGTACGCTGCCGCCGTACCAGAGAAGAGATGCATCTACAAATCCCTGATCATGGGTGACTTCAAGCCAGCCAACCCCACCAGGCAGGTACAGGGTCCACCTACCTTCAAAGGCGGAGACATTATCCTGAGCAGTGGCTGAGATCGCAATGAGGGATAAGAAAATTGAGAGGGTTAGTCGCGAAAGCATGACTTTGTTGTTGTTTAGGGTGAGATAGTAAAGAATCGGTCAAGCGGCCTATTCAGTGCGGCGCTCAATAGGTGTCTGAGGGCCTGTAAGGACCATGCGTCCCCACGTTGCGTCGTCGTCACCGGTGCCGTAAATCATGAAATGTCCGCCATAGGGGCCTCCATCTGGATCACAATGTACAATTTCGAGTCCATAAACATCCCCAACGTGAGGGGGCGTCCAGCGAGAATCACTGGCTCCCAGCGTAGGAGCCATCCTGACACGCGCTTCCAGCACAAAATCGGCTTCTCCTGTACCCCAGGGGTTGAATTGGAAGGCGTATGACACGGCCTCGGACGGGATTGGCTCCTCCACGTATCGCTCCTCGGCAGTTCCATGCCGCCACCACGCCGCGTAATCCGGTCGGGATGCGTCTGCTACAAAGCAGAATGCGTTATCACCCTGACCAAAATATTCTGGAGCTTCGTCCCGGGGTGCCTCGACAAAAAAACAAATGCTATCGCGCAGGTACCACGCGCGCGGCTCCTGCCCGGGAGCATCAACATCGTTGGCGTTGTCTTTCACTTCGGCCCCAAAGTATAGGTGCTCAGCATCCCAGGCCACATAATACCGGGCTTGCAGGTCATCCTCCGGGTGTGGCTCATTTCCATGGTCCGTGAGCCGGTTACGCCGGCCATCGTCATACCAGAATGTGTGGCGAAGACGGTAGATATCCCAGATTCCATCCGTGAACGCCAAATCTTTCCACTCAGATAAACTTCCATCTATATTGGGGGTGGTCTCCAATTGGGGGACCAGGAGTTGGACAGTCTGTGTTGGACGCGGGGCGTCCTGGCCGGCTGCCAGATATGCAGGTATGGTCAGTAGGAGCAGGAAAACTGTGCGCTTGATCATGATCGAAGTAAAAGCAGACTGTAGAAACAGAAAGTTAGCAGTTGTGCGCATACTGTGCGCAATTTACTCATACTCCCATTTGAGAATCCAGGGATCGCCCGTCTTTTGCTGATATGCACGTAGTCTATTCTGGTAGTCTTCCAAAATAGAGTGATGGCCAGGATCTCCGGCAAGATTATGGATTTCGTGCGGGTCATTCACAAGATCATACAATTCAAACCTCGTACGTTCAAGGTAGTCCTTAACGGGGCGTTTGCCGTAGTGAGTCAGTCCTCTCGAAAGTGTAGCCTGCCAAGTCTCTGAGGCCCAGAGATCGGTGGCAAAGGGATAGGGTAGTCCGTGAGCAATATTCCAGATGAGTTTGTAGCGGCGTCCACGGACTACTCGCATGGGGTAGTACATTGTAATCTCATGGAATGTATGTGATGCAAAGACCTCATTCCATCTCTCCGTTGAGCTTTGCGTCATTGCATTCTTGAAGCTGCGCCCGTGCATGGCGGGCGGTTCCGAGATAACACCTGCCAGATCCAGGAGCGTTGGCGACAGGTCGGCCCAGGTTACCATAGCATCACAGACCCCAGGGGCTAACCCAGGTCGTCTAATAACGCAAGGCAGACGCATACCTGGTTCGTAGAGTGTGGTCTTTGCTCCAGGAAAAGCCACGCCGTTGTCTGAAATAAACACGACGACCGTATCCTCCCATTTACCAGAGCTCTGGAGGAGTTCAATCAGACGCAAGAGACCGCGGTCGGCACGCTGCACGGACATATAGTAGCGCGCAAGTTCTCTTCGGGTTTCGGGCAGATCCGGTAAATAGTCAGGCACGAGCACCTCGTCGGGCGATACAGGGTCACTTCCGTCTCGTACAAAGGGCCGGTGCGGTTCCCTGGTGCAGAAGTACAGGAAAAAAGGACGGCCATCTTCTTGATCAAAAATGGATGCGCAGGCCTCTGCGCGCTCTATAGGTGAGGTGCCGGCAGCCGTAATTTCTTCCTCAAATGCGTAAACAGAGGGGGGTGCAACATGGTACTTGCCCGTTCTTACAGTACGGTATCCTGCACGATGCAAAAGCGTCGGCAGCGATTGCACATGGTCAAAGGTTTTGAAATGATGGAAAGCATGCATATGGCCGTATTGCCCGTTAGCATGGTTATAGAGACCGCTCAATATGACGGATCGGCTGGCACTACAGGATGCCGTGGTACAGAAGCCATGGGTAAATCGTGTGCCATGTTCAGCCAGAAAGTCCAGTCCCGGCGTCTTGATCACGGGATTGCCGTAACAGCCAGCGTCATTGGTTCCTTGGTCGTCCACGACAACCATAACAATGTTTGGTTGTTGACGGGGGGCGAACTTGCTTGCCAGTATCGCACTGGCAGATATGGATTGAAGGAATGACCTGCGTGTGAGGTGCCTGTCTTGCATTATTGAAAGGTTGGGTCAGAGATTGCTAGTGTCGTGTCATACATCAAAAAATACTGAATGTATAGAGAGGGATAATGAAACATTGCTGCATAATAATCCGTCGAACCATATATCGGCACGAATCCAGCCCGTCGGACTGCTGCCCAGAAAGGGGTTATATCGGGGTCCGGCTGACCAAACCCCAAGGACGCTATATGCGTCCTTGCGTTTTTAGGGGGAACTTATAACTGAGACTGAGAGATTGGACAGGTTGTATTGCAGGATTCGTGTTTTCCTAGACTTCTGGAATTATGAGCGTATAATGCGTGACGAAGACGACGGATCTAACTCTGATTGGGCAAAAATCGGTCCCTCATCTGCGGTAGTGGCAGCAAACATTGTAAAAAGTGCGAGTCCAACAGGGTTCCAAGGGTTGAATTTTTCCGGGTGCTATGGACCGACAGAACAAGGGAGAAAGCGTAACCAATGAGCGACAAGCCTGATCGGTACTCGTCCAAGGGTAAGCGTGCAAATGGTTCTCAGGAAGAGAAAGAAAGCCCATCCAAAATCGCTGGCATTTATTTTCTTGCTAAGCAATTTTGGGGAATTATATACGAAAGTAACAAGCTGAGTTGAAGTTGTCAAACTAGTGTGGGTAAGCGGATGAGGACCATAAAATAAAAAACAATTTTGTAGTTTTGTGCAGAGGACAAGCAACACGATATGTCGGGTCATTCGAGTCATATGGAATATTATTCTAGTTGATTGAACTATGAAACGCACTGCGTTTAATATAGCCTACACTGGTCCCGCTGTTGACAGTGGAACTATGGATGTGACTATTCTTGCGCCGGCTTTGTTTGCAATAGGCAAACTTTTTGAATCTGTGAATGAGGTGGTGAATGAAGATCGGGCTACCATGAAGGTCCATGTAAAAGCTACAGACATGGGCTCATTCAGTGTGGAATTACAATTATTGCAGGACCTCTCAGATCACATACTGAATCTGTTCAAAGCAGCAGGAGGTGTCGCTGGTTTGTATACGATCTTTAAGCTAATATTTGGAAAAAGAGCTTCCTTGCTGACTCTGATCAGATGGATCAAGAATAAAAATATAGACAAGGAGGAGTCATTGCCGAATGGTAATATTCGCATTACTGTTGAGGGTAGAACCGAAGATGTCTCGGAACTAGTATACAATCTATACAAGAATGCAGAGGTTAGACGAAATCTTGACGATTCGATCCGTAAGCCACTGTTAATCGAAGACATAGATAAAGTAAAAATCCATCACAAGGATCAAAAACGGGAAATTACACAAGAAATAACAAAAGAAGAAGCGGAATACTTCACTCCTCTCGAGCAGTCAGAACATGTTGTGATTGATGAGGTACGGAAAATAGGTTACACCGTTCAGGTTGTTTCCTTCATACGGGGGAATAGCTGGCGATTGTATGATGGATCAACATTGTTATACGTAAAGATTGAAGACAGTGATTTTCTCGAACGTGTGGATAAAGGCGAGATTTCCTTTAGGAAAGATGACTTTTTGCTCTGCGATGTTAGGGTAATGCAAATGCTTGTAAATGATAGGTTAACGACTAAACATTTTGTACAAAAAGTAATCAAGCATGAACAGGCGGCGCAGCAACTAGGTTTATTTGACACCTCTGATGACTTAAAGTCATAAAGTGTTTAACAACTGGTTGTCAACTAGTGTGAGAAAGGTGTGGATAGAAGAGAAGGACTTATGGGAACTCTGGAATCTCTGTGGTTTGGAATAAGGTAGGTAGCGTTAACAGCAACACTATGGAGATAATGAGACCTATTATCGCACGAAAGGCCATCCTGCCTCCCTCTTCTTGGGTTCCAAACATATCCGGCAGTATACAGGGAGAATGAGTTGATAGCCCATTCTCATTGTGTCAGCAAATATTCGGTTTTTGGCCTTTTTCTCAAGTCAGGAATCCTGTCAATATATTTGCATCCGCAGGAACACGTGATAGCAGAAATTGATAACTTGGGAAAATTTCTTGAAAAATGCCTACTCCCCTTAAAACATCAAACATGGCCTTGCACAGAGGAAGTATCTGCGCTGTGGTTGTACTTGTGATATTCTGTGTGCAATGTGGATCTAGTCCACCGGGGCCAGTGCAGTCGATCAATGAAGGAGATCACATTGTGCTAATTGGCAACAATTTATGCTCGCGCATGATGAATTTTGGGCATTTTGAAACGGAATTGCATCAGCGGTTTCCAGAGTATAAGCTAACAATCAGGAATATGTGCGATGGGGGAAATACTCCGGGTTTTCGGCCGCATCCGGGCCGTGTTTCTCCATGGGCTTTTCCTGGTGCAGACAGCTTCTACACGGAATTGGCACAGCCATCCAACAGTCAGGGGCATTTCGAGACTCCCGATGAGTGGCTGACGCGATTGCAGGCCGATGTGATTGTGGCTTTCTTCGGCTTCAGCGAATCCTATGCAGGCCTTGAGGGAGTAGATACCTTTGAAGCAGAACTGGAGGCGTTCGTCCGGCACACGCTGACCCAATCTTACAACGGAGAGGGCGCACCTGGTCTCGCACTGGTGTCTCCAATTGGCTTCGAGGATTTGTCACATGTACTGGATGTTCCTGACGGTAAGAAGGAGAATATTAATCTGGCGGCCTATACAGAAGCCATTCAGCGTGTGTCGCAGCGCCATGGACTCCCTTTTGCTGACGTCTTCTCGGCTTCCAGAAGGTGGTATAGACGTACGATGGAGCCGCTTACCATTGACGGTTCACAACTCAACGAAGAAGGATATGTCTTGTTGGCAGAAAGCCTGACGGATCAGTTGTTTGGGGGTAGTCGAGTACTTGACGATCAGGAACGTGTCCATTTGCTGGCCGCCGTGAGGGACAAGAATTGGCATTGGCACAACGATTTCAAAATTCCGAACGGCGTGCATGTGTACGGGCGTCGGTATAACCCGTTCGGACCGGACAACTATCCGGCAGAGCTGGAAAAGATTAGGCAGATGACCGCGATTCGGGATACCGCAATTTGGCAGGTCCTAACGGGAACCACTATGGATCTGGAAGCAGCCGATGCGCGGACGCATGAGTTGCCGGAGGTGATTACTAACTACACTCCTAGCAACAAGAATGGGGACCCCGGTTATCGTTATGGAGAGGAGGCCTTATCGACGCTTACTACTGCGCCGGGATATGAGGTAGCACTATTCGCATCAGAGGTAGAGTTTCCAGACTTGGCGAATCCGGTTCAGATGTCATTTGATAACCAGGGGCGTCTGTGGGTATCGGTTATGCCGAGTTATCCGCACTGGCGGCCGGGAGATCCGCCTCCCAACGATAAGCTTCTGATCTTGGAAGACACAGATCAGGATGGAAAGGCAGACCGGCAGATTGTATGGGCAGACGGTCTGCATCTCCCGGTTGGATTCGAATTCGCTCCAGAAGGGGTGTATGTAAGCCAGGGCACCAATCTCGTACTGCTCTCAGATACCGACGGGGATGATCATGCAGACACACAGCAGATCATACTGAGTGGTTTTGACGATCACGATACGCACCATGTAATTAGTGCATTTGCGGCAGATCCATCCGGAGCCATCTATATGGGGGAAGGGGTGTTTTTGCATTCAAATGTGGAGACATCTTATGGTCCGGTTCGAGGAACGAATGGGGGATTCTATCGCTACAACCCACAGCGACGCCACCTTGAGCGTACTGCGCAACTGATCATCCCCAATCCCTGGGGAATTGCTTTTGATGAATGGGGGCAGCCATTCTTTGCGGAAACTTCCGGTCCAGATGTGCGGTGGATGTCACCTGGAACCGTGAAACCACGTTATGGTGTGGCGACACATAAGTCATATAACCTGATTGAGGATGCACATCGTGTACGTCCCACTTCGGGATTAGAATTCGTTCACAGTCGACATTTCCCAGTCGAGGTGCAGGGGGACCTGTTGATCAACAACACGATTGGGTTCCTGGGAATGAAACAGCACACGATGGCGGATGACGGGACTGGATACATAAGTACGCATAGACATGATCTAGTTCAGAGTACCGATGGGAACTTCCGGCCTGTGGACATGGAGTTCGCCCCAGATGGTTCGCTTTACTTTGTTGACTGGCACAACGTGCTGATTGGTCACATGCAACACAATGCGCGCGATCCGCTGCGCGACCATGAACACGGCCGGATCTATCGAATAACGTATCCGTCAAGGCCACTGGTTGAGCCTGCCAAAGTAGCTGGAGCCACGATTGAAGAATTGCTGGAAAACTTGACGTTACCGGAGTATCGCACCCGTTACCGTACGCGCCGGGAAATACGCGGTCGCTCACCTTCAGTGGTCTTGCCTCGCTTGAACACCTGGATAGCAGATCTGGACCAGGATGACGAGAGGTATGAACATCATCTTCTGGAGGCCCTTTGGGTAACTTGGGGATTGAATCAGGTGGATGAAGCACTTTTGGAGCGGTTATTGGGAGCGGAGGATTTCCGGGTGCGTGCTGCTGCCGTTCGCGTACTTCGATACAATCCGCAGCTAGGAAGGCAGACAGAGCTGCTTACAGAAGCAGCAGCAGATTCGAGTGGTCGTGTTCGGCTTGAAGTGATGGCGGCCGCTTCTTGGCTGGAGCCGGAGCAGGGGCTACCCATTGTTGAAAAGGCAAGTCAGCGCACACTGGATAGGTGGAACATGAATGTTTCCGTAACGGCTATAGCTCATTTGCGAGGTCAACGTGTGCAGTCCGATCGGCCCGAAGAAGAAATGCCAGATCTGGAAGGTTCGGACCTGGAGCTGTACACCGCTGGTAAGGGGATTTATGCGCGTGATGGTTACTGCATTACCTGTCATAGGCCCGATGGCAAGGGATTGCCAGCATCGGGTTTTCCTCCATTGGCTGGCACCGACTGGGTATTGGGGGATTCAGAGCGCCTGATCAAGCTCACATTGGATGGTCTCATAGGACCTATGGAAGTGTTGGGCGAGAGTTATCCCGGCCAGGTGCCTATGACACCATTCCGGGGCTTGCTGAGCGACGAGGAGGTTGCTGCCGTCCTCACCTATGTGCGCAATGCATTCGGGAATGATGCATCAGCAACTACTCCGGCCCAGGTAGAGACTGTTCGTGCCAGTACAGCGACCAGGCAGGGATACTATACAGCAGACGAGCTTTTACGGGACAGATGAGAAATTACACGATCGGAACGCGCTTCACAATTCTTGTTATCTGGGGTATTACGATTGCTTTGGGAGGATGTCAGACATCAGAAGGTCCACAACGCCCCAATGTTATTCTTGTCATCACTGATGACCAAGGGTATGGGGATATCGGTGCGCATGGCAATCCTGCCATCAGGACGCCGGTACTTGATCGCCTGCATGGCGAAAGTGTGCGACTGACTGACTTTCATGTAGATCCAACGTGCTCCCCGACGCGCTCGGCGCTCCTTACGGGACGCTACTCCACCCGAACCGGAGTTTGGCACACGATAATGGGGAGATCCCTGATGGCTCCAGAAGAAGTCACGCTAGCCGAACTGTTTGCGGAAGCAGGCTATCGGACGGGTATGGTTGGTAAATGGCACTTGGGTGACAACTATCCACTTCGTCCGCAGGATCAAGGGTTTGAAGAAGCATTTTACCATCCGGCGGGCGGAGTTGGGCAGGGCCCCGATTATTTTGGGAATGACTATTTCGATGACCCGTATGTGCGTAATGGAGTTTTGGAAGAGACCGAAGGGTATGTGACTGACGTCTGGTTTGATGACGCTCTGCGATTTGTGGAGGAGCACCAGGATGAACCATTCTTTCTGTATCTGGCGACAAATGCCCCACATGGTCCATACTTCGTAGAGGAGGAGTATGCGGCGCATTACCGTGAGTTGGGATTCCCCGATGTCATGGCGCGGTTCAGTGGCATGGTTACGAACATTGATGACAATATGGGTAGGCTGCTGGCGCGGTTGGACTCCCTCGAGTTGAGTGAGAATACCCTTTTCATCTTCATGACGGATAACGGTTCAGCGGAGGGCTGGGCTAACTGGCGCGGGCAGGAGGGAACATGGGAAGGGTTTAATGTGGGTATGCGCCAAGGCAAGGGATCCGAGTATGATGGTGGGCATCGTGTCCCTTTCTTTTTGCGTTGGCCGGCAGCTGGGTATGTCGGATCGCGGGAGGTGGATGCCCTGACGGCTCACATTGATGTCTTGCCCACGCTGGCCGAGCTCTGTGATCTGCCGGTGCCAGCAGATCTGGATGGCGTAAGTCTGGTACCATTGCTGGACGGAGAAGAACAGGCGGAACGCACGCTCTTTGTCCACTCTCAACGTGTTCCGTACCCGATCAAATGGCGTAAGTCTGCTGTTATGACTGAACGTTGGAGATTGGTCAACCAGAATGAGCTCTATGACATTCAAGAGGATCCAGGGCAGGAAAATGATGTTGCCGAACAGTTTCCTGAGGTGGTTGATGAGTTGCGTGCTGCATACGAGCAGTGGTGGGATCATCTTACCCCTTCGTTTGACGGTTATGTACGGATTGGGCTTGGGGCTGATGCGGAGAATCCGGTGGCATTGAATCCGCATGACTGGCATGTAGTTGATCAATCCCAATCAGTTTGGAATCACAGGCAGGTTGAGAACGGCAAGATGGGCAACGGTTATTGGGCGGTTGAGGTGGTCGAATCCGGCAGATACACTTTTGAACTTCGTAGATGGCCCAGACACATGGATCAACCTCTGGAGAGTACCGAGGCACGCATTAAGGTAGGAGACCAGGAGGCGCGTATGGCGGTTACCGAAGATCAGACGGCAGCAATGTTTTCGTTTGATCTTGCTGCGGGACCCACTACTGTGCAGACCTGGCTTGCCCAGCCGGACGGGCAGGAACGGGGCGCCTACTTTGTGTATGCGGAGCGTGAATGAGTGTATCTGTTTGGCCAGAAGCAAAGCATCCTTATAGAATCTACTTGGATGTGAACCTGGATCACTCTGTTAATGATCTTGTGGACTGCACTGCCAAGTTTGGGATATGTCCCAAGGAATCCATTCACCCCTGGAACCCACGACTTTATTAACGGGTTCGTCTGAAAATTAAAGTTGCCCCCGTACTTCCTCTGAGTCCGTAGCTTTTATGCTTGATGACAGGGGTGTTATAAGTTGACTTGGAAGTCGCGAAAAATGCTGATGCCTAAACCAAGAGAAGTTTACGACGATCCATCGAGCTATGAGGAGTTTCTAACTGAAAGTTCCGACGACCTATTTGAAGGTCAGCATTTTGAACGTAAAGAGATTCGCAGGGGAAGCAGTAAAGACTTACAATCACACCTAAATAAGGTGCGAGATGGAATAATCAAGACAATCTCGGCTTTCGCCAACACCAATGCTGAAGGAGGGTTACTTGTTCTTGGTATTGCTTCTGATGGTACCATCTCTGGAATCGATCATCTCTCGGAAGAGCAGATAAACAGCCTGACCAATTTCAACTCACTGCTCCATTATCAAACAGCAGAAGGCAAACCTCACGAATGCGTTGACAATTTAGGCAACAGAAAAACAATCTTCCTAATTTTCGCCCCTTATTCAGAAACTGGTATTTGTGAAACTCTAGGACAAAACCCTGATGCCTGGTGCAGAAGAGTATCTCAAAGCATCTATGCAACTCAAGAGATGCGTGACCGGATAAGAACTAACAAAGGGCTGCTGGACTCTGAGAACAATCCCTGCTGCGAATTCAATCCCGATGACATAGACGAAGACATTCTAAGAGAATTCCGACGCGTATTTCACCCTAAATCAGCAGCAGAGTTTAGCAATGAGCGTCTTCTTCGTGAGGCTGGGGCCATAATTGAGCTAGACGGAAAATACTGGTTTACTCATCCGGGGCTCCTGTTTTTCGGAGCTAATCCACAGATGATAATTCCGTCATCATATATCAGATTGTTGCGGTTTGAAGTTCCTTCCAGTATGTTCAAGGAAAGGGGGCTACCGACTCATGATCAAAGTTTTACAGGCCCGCTTACAAAGCAGATCCGAGATACCCGTATATTCTTCAGAAAATCAGGCTTCTTCAAGCGCTATCTGAAGAGAAAAACGGGAGGGGGCTTCACAGTGGAGCCAGAATTTCCTCCCACAGCAATTGATGAAGCAATAGTCAATGCAGTTGCCCATCGCGATTACAGGACCAAAAAATCGATTGAATGCGAGGCGTACCCTGACGCCTTTATTGTAAAAAACCCAGGACGAATTCTTCAACGCAACAGGGATCTTCCAGATAAGTTTTCACTTTCCGACACAGTTCTCGACTCGACGCCCAGAAACGCCAAATTGCTTGGGTGGCTCCAGATCATGAAAGATTCTGACGGCGCTGAATATGTCCAGGCTATCAGCGAGGGCACAAGACAGATGCTGCGTGAAATGACAGCCCTCAACCTTCCGGCGCCGGAATACAGTCTGGGAGGACATGAAACTCTTCTTAAGCTTGAAAACAATTCCGCTGAACGCGAGGCGGCAATTCGTGCCGCAAGCCAAATAAAATCCACAGAATTCGCAAACCTTTTTCCGTTGAGCATTAGACTCGGGGACAGCCCAGTTGCCCATAAAGTACTCAGTGCTCATTACCGGGAATTTTTAAGGACATTCCGGGATGTCTTGGAAGGAAACGGCTGGTATATAGACAGGTTCGGGTTCAGTCGTATAGTGGCGCACAGACGAGGCATTAAACTTGACGCCCCTTCTGATGTCAAGGATATACTACAGTTTCACCCTGCCTACGAGTTTCAGATCCGGCAATACCTAGAATATTTTTATCTGTGTCTTGACTACAAGTGCCAAGTACACAACGTTCAGCGTCTTAGCGTTATCGGCAAACATTTTGAAAAAGACAAACTGACAAACCGCTTTTGTATCGTAAAAGATGTTGGCTGGAGGAAGGGGAAAATCGTGGATTTCAGTTCGGAGTTCGCCAAAATATTCTTTTTCGATACGAAATCAGAACGGCGGGTCATGGTAGATTCGGTGATACCAGATTGCTCGCTGGAAATGCTGAAGATCTCTCTTCAGAAAACAAGGATTTCGTTTGATCTCTACCAGGCCATCAGAAAACACAGTCTTGCCTCAAAGAGAGGTTCAGCCAGGGACAGAATTGACAAAATGGAGAACATGATTGGTTATATCGCCAACACTTTGTTTCCAATTCAATTCGGTGACATGCTTGTTGATGCTACCACGGAACCCCTGCGACTCATTGAACATGGAGAAGTCACGCAGAACACTTTCCTAGTTAGTCGATTGTCCGAACCGAAAGTAATGTTCCGGGATTCTCGCTCGTCTCCCAATGTTCGTACTGGCATTACGGAATACGGAGCCTATGATAGCACGGAACATGAAATTGAGATTATACCGGTTTGCCTCAGTTCAATGGCCAACAACATGAAGGGGTTGATCAAACGCCTGCAATTCGGAAAATTCAGATACCGAGGGGCTGAACGTACGTTCACAACGAAATTTTCTTACCCGTGGATTGTGGAGATAGACCGCGTCGAAGATGCCGAAGAGGAAATCAGTCGCCTGCTAGAGGAGCATCCAGACTGGAACGGCAACACCGATCTGGATCGGATTTTCCTTGTTCACGTTCCAGAGCAGGCCTACGCGAAGGATGACCATACCTCTCCCTATTACCACATCAAGCGGCTCCTGCTAGAAAGAGGCGTGCCTTGCCAGATGGTTAATACTCCGACACTCGAAGACCCTGACTGGAAGGATTTGAACTTGGCGCTTAACATCGTAGCGAAATGTGGCGTAAGGCCATGGGTGCTACCGGATGAAATCCCTGATGCGGACTTTTTTGTCGGGCTTTCATACACCCAATCAAGAGACGGTCAGCGAATCATGGGATTCGCCAACGTATTTAACAGTTACGGAAAATGGGAATTCTATTCCGGCGATACATCTTATTTTGACTTTGAAAAGCGAACTTACCACATGGCTCAATTGGTCGAAAAGACGCTGTCAAAGTTGAAAAATAAACTTTCTCCCACGTCTCAGATTTCATTTCATTATTCCTCCAAGCTGTCAGGTTCAGACCGGGATTCGATAGTGAAAGTAGCACGCGAGATAATACCGGAAGGAACTTTCACTTTCGTATGGGTCAACTCTCATCACAACGTGAGATTCTATGATAATCGGCCGGAAACGGACGGCAGTCTGCGTCGCGGAAGTTACGTGGAGGTCGCAAAAAACAAAATCTACTTGTCAACAACCGGCTACAACGCGTTTCGTCAAGCTCTAGGGTCGCCAAAACCACTGGAGATTTCAAAGTGGGTCGAACGGCCCGAGGGATCGCTTGAAGAAAGACCGGATCTTCGTGTTCTTGCGGTTCAGATATTAAACCTGACGAAACTGAACTGGGCCTCAACAGATTCTTTCTGCGGAGAACCCATTACTTTGAAGTATGCGGGTAATATTGCTTACCTGACCGCGGCCTTCCTGCGTCAATCAGGACCATTCATTCTTCATCCTGTGCTCGAAAAAACCCCCTGGTTTATCTGATCTTCTGGATCTGTGCTCTTTCTATCTATCGTGTAAAGGGCAAGTTATTTGAACGAATGTCTGTCCTGCTTAAACCTTGTTACCCTATACCAGACCTACTTGTGACATTTCAGATTCAATCTAATAACCTCTGCTATGATTACAAAAGTTAGCAGTGCCATACTCACGGCAGCTGTCTCATCAAGCGTCCCGTTCTGCTTCGAATGTTGTGGATAAATGTTAGTACCTCTGCAAAAAAGAGTTGCAATTCTATACCAGATGTCCTATGTACCTAATTATCGTCCATTTGCTCTTGACCGTGAGAAGACTTCCCACCCGTCAAACTAAATGCTTCCTGTCGCTTGAAAGTATAGATTGCTTGATTTAATATCTGAGTATTGAATACACCAAGTTTACAGAGTGCATCAAAGTCTTTGATTTTTAGTCCAGTGACCTTTGTAAAAAGAGCTGGCTCCACGTTACGAATCACATCCACTAGGCTCTCCTCTCTGTAGTCAGTCAGGTACATAAAAATGGGGACTCTAGTGAGGAGCTTCAAGAGAGCTTCCCGGATTTCTTTTCGACGATTTTTCATCTCCCTTTCCTCTTTACTCACTGTGGATTTCTTACTTCCCCCTACCTTCGCTTTTTTTACTGACTTTTCCAAGGTCAATATTTCCGATGTGTGCGTACGCAGCGCACGAAAGGCTTCCATGCTCTCCAGTGATTGCAAGAATTCTTCGTTGTTGAGGATTCCCTCCAATACAGCTCGGTTCAGATTGACCAGACTAGATGACTGCCAACGCTTCGCCAACATGGCGGAACCAATACCCGAGGTTGCCATCTCCATCAGATTTGTTGCGTCGAGTTTAACCAATTTCCCGTCATCGTATGCGAGGATGGGGAGAAAATTCAGGAATTCACGTACCTCAGAGCTTGGATTCCCCTCACCTTTCGCGTTGGCCTGTTTTGCACAAAATCCATACACCATCTCCAACGCACGGTATTGAGCAAAATCGAATATATAAGCGACCGGCTTGACAATCTCTTCCTTATTTGGACCATCGGCGGTTGTGTGTGTCCAAGGCGACTGAACCCGGAATGCGGCCTGAAAATAAGTTTCGGCCGATTTTGTATCCCGAAGCATAAAAATCACTCCCCATTGAGGTACGGTGACACCTGTCAATAACTTGCCACACGTTAACGTAATGGTTTTCGTCCGCGAACCATCGCCAATTGCATTTCGTACGGGATCCAGCGCTTTGAGCCCTATACCTGCTTTTGCTCCAGCAGCACACACGACTGTGAACTCTTTGTAAAAAGGATTCTGGGGTGCATTAAGGAGCCTCTCCATTGCTCTACACGATGCTACGTCGGGAAGATGCCATACCGTATGATGTAAGCAAGTGCGAAGTTGGGGGTCGGCATAAGGGCCTGGATTATTCTGTTGCTCCGTAATCGAAACCGGCTTGTGGAGCCAATCTAACCACCTCTGTACCTCGCTTTCCTTACTGAATCTCGGGAGTCGATCCCGAACCTTCGCTTCAAAGAAACCGTTTAGACTGAACTCATCATCAAACCCAGACTCCGCATAAGACCGAGTTGCATCGCTGATCTTATACGTGAACATCTTCAGCTGTGGCAAAGATTGGTAGGGGTTCGGTTCCCCCCTTTCTCCTTTCCAAGTTCGCTTAGCATTCTGCTCATCGGCATACGTCCAATTGTAGATCTGATCTTCACTGAATTCCCCCTCCGCCAAGGCCCGAAATGGGGTGCCTGATAGATAGAGTCGATGCCCAGTTGTGAGTTTCTCAAAATCCTCACTGGATGATGAGGCCGATCCATAGTTGTATAACAGACTTGCTTCTTCATCCGAATCGTCGGATGCATACAGCTCTTTTGGGCCGCTTCGCCAAGCACCAAAATGATACTCGTCAATGATAATACAATCCCATTCATTTACGAATACCAACTCAAGGCGGTCTTTTATCTCTATCCCCCCTTTTGCGTTTCTCCACATGATGTCCTGAAAAGACACCAACCAAGCGTATGGGAACGATTCATCAATGTCCTCAAAGCGTTCTCCCTTTCCAATAAATTGCCATCCCTGAAAATCTTGATGACGCTCCAAATCCTTCCTCCAGGAATCTTCAACTGCAGGCTTGTAGGTGAGGATCAGCAGCTTCGTCCAGCCCATCTCAAGAGCCAATTGGTATGACGCAAATGTCTTTCCAAATCGCATTTTTGCATTCCAGAGAAAATGTTTGGCCTTATCCTCTTCCTGCCCCCGGTAGTAGGCAGCTGTTTGCTCCACGGCTCTTCGCTGCTCAGGACGCATTTTAAAACTGTACAGCGCGGTGACTCTACGCCCCTGTTTTACTTCAGCAATCGCAATTTTGAGTTCATCCAATGTGACCTCAAACCATTCATTATGGACTTGATGCCCACCATTCGCTACGAGTTGTTTATGTACGTCACTATCTCTGAACGGAACACCATGATCTGTTATAGCATTTTCTTCCCACAATATCCTCACCTGACCCGGAACACTAGAACTCGTTTGTTCCTTGATGCGCTTGCGTACATCGCCGGTGGTAAATCCAACTTTCATCCATCCAGATCCACCACTGCGGTATTCCCATGTATTCTCACAATACTCACCGTAGGTGTATGCGTAAATCTTTGGGACCCCTCTCGTCCCCGACTGTTCTTTGCTACCTCTTCCCATTGCCGAAAAACCGAGTATTCAAAATCAATATGTATCTCAAAGAAAGCATTACGATCTCAATCCTGCTTGATGCGACCACATATCCACCCCTATAGTGAGTTGAAAATTGTTTTTGCTTATGTCTCGATTACTGATGAAAATGTCAGCTGATAGGCTTAATCTTGCTTTCGATATGCTCTATTTCGGTACTGTCAAGCTCAAAGAGATCGCATAAGATCTCATCCGTCCAATTCTGGTCCATGGGAAGGAGCGGGGCAAACTCAAAACAAGGTCGAGAAACGTTGTGTGTTGGAGTTTTCAGAGATACGAGGAATCGAAAAAACTTGGACTTTACATAATCCAAAAGCCGTCCTGCCGGTTCGTGCTGGCTGAATAGATCAACGACGAGATATGTTTCCGTAATTGCACTTCCAGTGGGGATCACTCGTGGCTTACTAAGCACATGGCGAAGACCTTGCTTGTCAGCTTTCCCACCCTGAGGATTTGTTTTTGAGACGATAACCTTCCAGTGATCAATGGTGGCCGCGTTTTTGGTAATTGCGTCTCTGGGGATATACTTATCACCCTCTTTGGTCACTAAGAGTATGTTCTGTATAGAATTGGGCTCATCAGTGACTGACGATGGTAATTGATGGGCTTGGAGTCCGTAGAAGTTTCTGGGACGCACAACAGAACTCATAGACTTCCATCCATGCTTTTTTGATATTCTTTGTACTTTTTCAAGTATTGCAACATCTTTGCTATCCCGCACAAATACTTCATGTGCATCTAGCCTCCGACGCGTTGCTCCTTTTGTTTCTCCATTAGGCATGACCAAGCAATTCCCTTGATGATACTTGTCTCGTACAAATGAACAAACTCCTCCGGCGATATCAACATCTGGAAATACATCACGCGATTGCGGAAAATCTGCCAGTAGTGCGATTTGCGAATCCGATAGCATCCTCCGCCGAAAGTCATCCAGCCCTTTACCACCTGCATACCACCGGGCAGGAATTACAAAGGTCAGTAGCTCTGGCTCAAGCGCTTTCGCCTTATCGACAAATCGATTGTAAAGCGGGATAGCACTCTTTCCCGTACCTCCCCCATCCTGCATCTGATAAGGGGGATTGCCTATGATTGCATTTACCTGCATGTTATCTTCTCCAAATATTTCACTTAAATCCATGTGGAGGAAGGGATGAATGTGTGCCTCACGCCCTTCTGCAACCCGCGCATTTTTCTCACGGGCTCCACAATAAATACATCTCCCACCCTTCCATTCACATCGCGCTTCGGGAAAGCGAATATTGCCTTCCTGATCATCAAACTTAATTATGCTGTGTGTTTCCAGAGTTGCATCCTTACACTGGTACAAGGTACGACGCGAAATCAATCCCGTTAGCTCAGAAATCGCTATTCCATACACCATATTCCGATAGATGTGTTCAAGGCGGTCCTTGTAATCGGGGATCTCCGATTTTAGGCCGTCCATTAATCGCTGCGCCACCTGGTACAGAAAAACGCCGCTCTTGGTGCAGGGATCAAGCCATTTGAGTGACGGGTTTCGCCAAACCCGATCGGGTAAACGATCCAGCATCCCTTTGGCAATTGAGGGCGGCGTGAAAACCTCGTCACTGGATAAATTCGCGAGGCACTCAAGTATGTCAGGCCGGTGCTTTCTCAGTTTTCACTACCAGCAGCAATTACACTCCAGTGCGCTGGAGGCAAGATTTCGGACGGTTCTATAATCTGTTCAAAGAGTGTTCCTTTCTGACGGTGTTTCGAACAAATCACTTCCGCAGGCCAGACCTTTCGCTCGAAGGAATGTTCGGTGTGCGGTATCCATTCTACCAGAGAATAGTTTTCAGACAAAAAATCACCAACAACAATATTCGTTTGAAGAATAAACTTTACTGCTCGATTGAAATCGAAATCAGGCTCACTACCGATTACCGCCTCATATGCCTTGAAAACAATGGTCGCCATGCGCTCGAGTGCCTCCTCAGCCGTGTCGGCATTGATATCTATACCATATAGTTTCGATAGTGCCCGCATGCAGTCGAATTCATATTGTTCACAATCCAATGAGTCCCCAAAGAGTTTTGCAGCGGTCACCAATTTGCGTCTAAGTGCCTCGGTCAGGAATTGACCACTCCCACAAGAAGGATCAAGCACGGACTTGTCTAAGTCTGCGACAGGATCACCGCGTAGATAATCCAACATCTGCTTCACGAGCCAATTCGGCGTGAAGACTTCGCCGTAATGATCGACGCGATTGGTATCACGTACAAGTACGGGGAAATCATCCTCCACGAGAGCGGTCTCTAGATACTTGCTCACCCGATCCCGAATCTCCTCAGCTCTCGATTGTTCACGAGTGGCTTGAGGCGAATCCTTGGTCAATGTCGCCTCAGGGTGGATTGTGTCAAAAAGAGGAGCCTCCATGCTTAGCAAAATATCCGACCAACACTCCAATAAGAACCGGCTGGGCTCAAGGAGCAGGTCCCAGATATACAACTCCAATCTAAACAACTAACAAGATAGACCTGGAAGGCAAAGAAAACCTGCTTCATTGCGTCCCGAGATACCACGTGACCTCTTTGTGAAAGTTGCTTGATTGCCGTGATCATCTCAGTGACCGTCCCGATCTCAAGATAAGATAATCGAATCTAATTCAAGCTTCGGAACAGCTTTTGTAGGGTAGATTCATTTTGCTCTATAAGTTGGAAGTGTGAGAGGGCGAGGACACGAGAGTCAGTATTTGTCTTCGCTGTCGCACCGGTGAAGACGGGACTCCTATGCTCTGGAATCGGAGGTTGCGGCCCTGTTTCGCTCTCATGTCCTTGTGCGAATTGAAACCGTATATTATCAATCCCACAAGCACTCGAAGCACCTCTGAACCATGATCCACACACCAAATACTATCGGACGACCATAAGAAACAGTGCGATTCTGCCTACTGCCCCAAGATGCTCAGTTTCATGAGCGACTGTTACGACTTGAAAGTCTTGGGCCAAATGTGATACACTACCTGAGGATACTCGTGTGGAGAGAATGGGTAGCCACTGACCGCCACGTCAAAAGCTCTAGCAAAGAAGCAACGCTGCCAACCCTTGGCATTCTAACTTGTCAGTTAAGCAACGACGCCGCTAGCACATCAAATGCTGACGGCATCTTAGTTGGTCGACCTATTACGGGGTCCATGACCCATGAGCTTTATAGTCCGGTTCTAAAGCACTGTTTTCAATTTGTCCTCTTTGCCTGTCTCCCACACAATGTGATTGTGTTGTTGAGTATCGAAATGCACCTTCTTTAAAATTGCCTTTTTGCAAGTAGAAATAACTTCAAGCCCCATTCCATCGGCGTATCCCGCTTCGTAATAGACACTTCCGCGCACCCCCGGTCTTCCGTGCGTATAGTTGACTACAACGAAACGAGCTTCGCGTATTTCGCTGATGATTTGATTGACAATCAATCCCACGAATTGCTGTTCCTTGACCAGCACCGGTTCGTAGCCCAATTCCTCAATGGCAGGTTTGATGCCTTTTTTCCACACATTTTCGGTAGACTCGTGATACCACATGACTAAGAGCACCCGATCGGAGGCTAGGTTAACCCCTTCTTTATCGGTCGGGTGACTCAGTTTAGGATTGTTGTTATTCCGAAGGCGGGCTGGGGTAGTCAAATCAACGTCAGCATCCTCGTTCAAGAGATCTTCAACGAGTGGAATCAGCGACTCAATTACCATCCGCGCCTCATGAGTGGATGCGAGATTCCCAGCGATATCGGTAGTCTCAATCATTTCCAGTCGCGCGATGGATTCGTGGGGAAGAAAAGGTCTCTCCAAGGATCTGAAACGGACGACCCATCCGGCAACTGTAATCCCTAGAAGATAGACACCATCGGGATCATCAATATTTACGAAAAGGTCTCTGGTTTTGATCTCGTCACAGAGTTCCCTCAGTGCTATCTTCTGAGCCTTCTGCAAAAACATTATTAGAAGGGGCTTGTTTAGGGTAATTATTTTGGCACCAACTATAAGCGCGAAGACATTGATCGAGGCATCGTGAACGAGAGTCTGAATGCCCCCAAAGCGAGAGTGTTTATGAAGGATGCCTTCCGCACTGGTGCTACACCCGACGCCGGTATCGCCATTACAATAACTTTCTACCAACGTCAAGATTAAGTCGGAACAACGATAACGCCCTAGAGAAATGAGCGATACTTAACTAGCTTGAGAGATTCTCCCAGCGTTTCTATAGTGTGATCTGAAGGTAATCGTTGAACTGTGTGGCAGGGGAGAGCCGGAATCCACCATGTATTGCCCCCGGCGATTGTGCAGATAGCCGTTGGCCGTTGCATGTGTGACATTTTTGAGTCTGCCTCTTCTGTCATCTCACGACCACAAGTAAGATCGTCGTATGTCCTAGGGCTTTGTTGACATTGGCAAATATTGAGATCCAGTTTTCATAGGGCATGCGAAAAACTTTTCTGGTAAGATCAGGGGGATAAGGACGGAGTATCAATTCCGTGTGAGTGCCTTAAGGAAACCTTTATAGGCGGGCTTGGGTCTGTACTCCGCATCAAACAGTAGCCCCCACTCTGGATTACCCCAGAATTCAATCAGCCAACTCTCTGGATCACGTAACCCCCACCATTTGATTACAAATCGATTAGCTTCGGGTAGGTGCATGAAGGCCGTTACAATGTCCTCTACGCATTGCTTCTGAAGTTCACTCCGTTCACAAGTGCAAAGTTTAGTTGTGTAGGTGCACCTCCCAGCCTCACTAGAGCGGCTCTTCGGCTATTTTTGTGAAAAGTTGATTTTTCGAATTCTGGGGCTTAGGTCAAGTCCGCCCAGATGGAAGTGAATTGCATCGACGAACCGATCTTTGTTGCGGAATCCGCGTGCGCGTGCTTTGATCGTCTTGCTCCGACTGTTGATGCTTTCTGCGGGGCCATTACTGACCTTTAGAATGATGGCATTGAGCATGCCCCACAAGCGATTCTTGATGGTTTTGGCGGCCTCTTTGACGGGCACAGTGGGACCACCGACAAAGAAGAAACTCGGAAAGCCAAACTGGAGATCTTGTTTTTGAGTTCCTATTTGCATTGGAATAGTTACAATAACTCCATTTGGTATGCATTTGCCGCCGTTGGAAAAACCCTGTCGGTAGACGTCTGGTATAGCTTTTATAGTGGGTACAGAACCCTGGAACCTACATATTTGGCTCTGATATACACGATTGTAGCGTGGCCTGCGAGGCCACACAACCATTCATAGAAAAGTCGAAAATGAAACAGAATAAGATTGAGAATACGAAGCGGGCACTAAGGGGCGCGTTCAAGAACAGTGAGGCCCCTCTCGGAATGGGTTGGTGTGTATTTGGTGTGATCGTTTTGGCGGTCATTTGGTTTGCTTTTCGGCCATTATTGTGAAAAGTTGATTTTTCATATTCTGGGGCTTAGGTCAAGTCCGCCCAAATGAAAGTAAATTGCATCGACGAATTGGTCTTTGTTGCTGAATCAGCGCGAGCGGACTTTGATCGTCTTGTTGAGCCTCAACAACGAAGACCGAAGCATTTGCAATTACATGGATAACCGATAATAGATGACATAATACACCGATTTGGACAGGTGACGCCCTTCAAGAATCCACACAGTTTGCAGATTGCGGGAGGTGTGTGTTAAACTTTGTTTATCAAACGAGCACCGTTGCCGTATCTGCATCCAAAACAATCGTCAGATATTTGCGCCGCTTCTTTTAAGAAACTTCATCCACAAAGATGTGCGCGACCACCCGAACCATTATTCGATCCAGCCCCCGTTCCACCGCACGATGGAGGACCCTGTTTATCGCTTTTCAATCAATCCCCCAACTGTCGGGACACCGCCAAAAGGGCTTGTTTCAATCATTGAGGAAACTTTTGATTGTTTTTGTGACTGATAGGGC
>JAPPGC010000090.1 GCA_028875125.1 Bacteroidota bacterium
CCAATTCCTGTCAGTTGGAAAGATCAAGTTTCCCCAATGATTGAAACAAGCCCCAAATGGTCCTGCAAAATAAAGATCTTCCGTGAGATGAAGACCAAACTTATTGCTTAGGTCTTGTTCTTGCGAGGAGGCGTGGTCAAGATCATTTTTCCAGATTATCCTGCGTTGCAGCAAAGGATGTCTACAAGTTCATAATGTCATTCTTGACTGGACGACCAAGTCGGGCAGATTTCCTATTGGACGTTGTTGGCGGCTTCCGATTGTTCATTGGCTTGGCGTATTGAGTATTCCCGAGGAAGCGGGCAATTGAATCCAGTTGAAGTAACTCACTTCGCCAGGAGTTGATGGTTCACTTGGTTTGAATATGCAATGGGAGCGGAGTGGCGATGGTTTATTGTCATTGGATATACTGCATATGCCTCTCTTGCACGGATTGCTCTTTCAAATGAGCGAAACCGTTGGGTCAAAAGCCGTGCCACACGTCAGATACTCTTGAAATATGCCACGGATATGAACGAGAGGAAAGGAGTCAGTCGTAGTCCTCTTGCCTTACCGATGGACTCAGCCTCTGAACACAATTAAGTTGGAGAAATGCGGTTCTCTGGCAGGTGAGGGAACACTGCAAATTACCAAAAGTACTATCTTAAAAATTTTACTCAAAACAGTACTTTAATGGAGATTGCAGAATTTGAACGCCCACATGTTCGTCGCATCGTCGAACGGGTATCGCGAGTTTCACACGGGCGCATTGTCGCCATCACTGGTCCTCGACAGGTTGGTAAGACAACGATTGCCCTTCAAGTCCGCCAGAGATTGCTTGCATCAAAAATCCCGTGCTGGTACATGCCTATGGACGGCATTGATTCTAGTGAATCTGACTGGTATGTAATACGGGAGTCCGGTAGTAACCTACGAACTGGGTCCGCAGCCAATGAGCAGGTACTAGTAGAAATATGGAAGCGAGCCCGTCGGGCTTCCCTAGACTCAGAGCGGGGCTTAGTGTTGTTTCTAGACGAAATCCAGGTCATTCCTCGCTGGTCAAACATTGTGAAGGGTCTCTGGGATACAGATCGCAGGAAGGGATATCCTCTACGTGTGGTGATCTTGGGGTCTGCCGCCTGGCGGATGCTCATTGGGCGTAACGAGAGCCTTGTTGGTCGCTTTGACTCCGTACGGGTGACTCACTGGACCTTCAGCGAAATGGCACAGGTGTTCGGCTTAACGGCTGATGAATTTATGTTTTTTGGTGGCTACCCCGGTTCCTTGTCCGATGGATCGGGAGGCACAAGACTGGAAGACTGGCGGGATCACATTGTACATTCAGTTATGGCGCCAATCATTGATCGGGACATCATGGGACTGTCACGCATTAGAAAGCCTTCCCTGATGCGACAATTAATTGATCTAGTTCCAAATTATTCCGGGCAGGTCATCTCCTACAGTAAGCTACTTGGCCAGCTCCATGACGCGGGCAACACAACAACGATCGCGGATTATCTAAATCTACTGTCCGACGCAGGATTGGTAATAACCCTCTTCAGATATACGTCAGCTCCCCACCTAGGCAGAGCCTCATCTCCCAAGCTCAATGTACTGAATACGGCACTCATGACAGTTCCATCAGGTTACTCACTTCATGGTGCCCAGGTCGAGCGATCCTTTTGGGGTCGTGTTGTAGAGAGCGCTGTGGGTGCACATTTATACAATACTCGAGGTACGGTAACCCGAATTCACTTCTGGCGGGATAAGAGTGGTAAGCATGAGGTTGATTTCGTCATCTCACGTGGTCCTCACCTCGTGGGTGTTGAGGTGAAGAGCGGGAATGTACGGTCACGCCGTGGTTTGGACGCATTCAAAGACCGTTTTCCCAAAGCTAAGACCATGATTGTGGGTCCAGGCGGTATCCCACTTGACATCTTTTTTTCTCGTACTACCGACGAATGGATTGAGACACTATGAGCGTAATTGTCAAGCGAACTGTCAGTGTGATCGAATCAGGAGACAAGAGTCGCTCTGGGAATGGGGCGCTGAGGTTACGTGATTTTGAGACTGTCCACAGCTACGTTCTCTTGGGTGAGCCAGGAATGGGAAAGAGTACGGAGTTTAGTGAGGAAGCTCGCCGGATTAATGCCGATCCCACAATTCCTGCACCTGAATTTATCAGGCGAAAACGGGAATATCCCCCAGAATGGAAAAAAGGCCCCTTTTTTATTGATGGACTGGATGAGGTACGCGTTGGGGGCGGGGATCCAAGAGATGCGCTGAACAAAATCATTGAACAACTTGAAGCCTTGGGAAAGCCTCCATTTCGTCTATCATGCCGCTCCATCAGTTGGTTGGAGCCTGGAGATCGGAAAAGGCTTGCCAAACTCTCAGATTCCGAAGATATACGGGTACTGCAACTGAATCCGCTGAATTACGACGATATTCGGGAAATCATTTCAGGCCCGAAAGCCAATGCACTTATTAGACAGGCTCGTGAGCACAGTATGGAGGCCTTTCTCAGGAATCCACAGTTACTCGACGTGCTACTAAAATCCGTGGAAAGTGGCGGCTGGTCTGAAAGCCCAACTAAGACATTCGAGAATGCCTGCCGGGAACTCATCCGAGAAAAGAACAATGAGCACCGCGACGCTCGCTCATCCGAAATACTTCCGAGCCCTGAAGCAGTCCTTAGCGCTGCAGGCCAGCTTGCTGCATTCATGCTGATTGCAAATAAGTCTGGCTGGTCAGCAGATTTTACGCAAGATTCTGAACTTCTGTCTTTACGAGATGTGAAGACTCAAGAATCATCTGCGCTTATCGAAGCTTATAATTCGGGGCTCTTTCAGGGAAATCGTGACTGCCGGATTCCAATACATCGACTCTTTGCCGAGTTTCTGGGCGCACGGTATCTGGATCAGAAAATCCGGAGTGGCCTGAGCTTGAGGCGTATCTTTGCTCTTCTCATGGGAGATGACGAAGTTCCATTTCCTGACCTCCGTGGACTAACTGCTTGGCTCGCATCCCTTAACTCACGAGCAAGAGAGACTCTGATTCACAAGGATCCTGTTGCAATAGCCTTCAACGGCGACGCGAGTAACTTCACCCGTGGGGAGCGACAAGAACTTCTAAAAAATCTCGAGCGAACCAATGATCACACATACACTTGGCCTTCTGCGGCAGCCCTCGGAGCCTTGGTAGGTAATCAAGGCGAATCTCTAGTCTGGGAATTAACAGGATTGCCTATACGTTCAGAAAGCAGACAGACGCTGGTTTATCACCTTCTTCGCGGCGTTTCGCAGAGATATTCTGGAATGAGCATAGGAAATAACCGAGTCTCTGAAGTGCAGCTAGATGTCGGTCGCAAAAACCTGATAAATATCGTCTACGATTCTAGCTGGCAAGAAGACATTCGCTGCCAGGCACTCCGTACTTTGCACCAGATACTCATTGGTAAATCCGATCGTGAGAATACCTTTGGCCAGGTTCTTTCTGACCTAGTGCGAGATCTACTGCCAGACGAGAAGAATGATCTGAGAGGTACAATATTGGACCTCTTGTATCCCAGCGAGATGCTGCCCTCGGAAGTATGGAATTACCTCGTAAATAGAACTGTTGCATACCAACACAACAGCTACTTGAAGTTCTGGGATAGTCTCGTAGATCGCTCACGGGAAGACCAAATCAGAGAATTGCTTGACTCTCTTTGTGATCGTGCTTTCGAAGTGATCCCAAAGTTGGAGAATCACAGGCTGTCGAGTATTGTGCCTGGGCTCCTTGCAAGAGGGTTAGACTTGTTCGGAGATGACCTGGACATTTCAGACCTATATCGCTGGTTCGAGCTGGTCGAATCTGACGTTCAAACATCTCAACTGGTTTCGATAGACAGCGCGGATGAATTGCACAATCGGAATGATGAGGCAAATACAGCAATCCATGATTGGCTAAGCGAGCGCGAGACAATTCGGCGTGCGCTCATTGAATGCGACTTGTGCACACAGGAATCCAATATCAGTAACGACTTGACGATCGGAGTTAAGTTCGTGGGGACAAGTCCACCTGCTGGAATTCGTTCGTGGTGCCTTGCCCGCGCGATAGAACTTTGGGACATACATCCAATAGCAGCTGAGAGACTCGCATTGTGGTCTATCTGGAGAAAAGAAGGATGGGATGATCCGTTGTCTGACGACAAAGTGGAACAGATCATTTCAGATAAACCAGGCTTACGTGAATGGAATCGTAAGCGGTTGATTGGCAGAGACCGAGCGGATCTGGAGAAAGCCGAGTGGAACAGTAAGCTCGCGAAAATACGATCTACTAACCAGGAAAGGAGAAACAAAGAACTTGAGGCTGTACGACAACAAAAAACCGAATTAGCCACGGGACATTGCTCACCCGAACTGCTCCACCGTCTTGCTAAAATCTACTTTGATGGTCTTGCCAATATAGGTGAGGGTCCGAAGAGTCATTTGGAGTCCTATTTGGATGGTGATGTGACCCTCGTTCCGGCAGCGTTGGCAGGATTTCGAAGCCTGTTGGATCGGGACGACCTGCCGGACCTTGACCAAATCGCCCTACTCCACGAAAGCAGTAAGATATCAGTCTTTGCGGTTCCATTTCTCGCTGGAATGGAAGAGGAAAACGACAGTATAATTGACAGCTTGTCGGAAAGAGGAAAAAGGAGAGCGCTGGGGTTTTACTTTGTTGCAGATATGCCTCGTTATCAATTCCTACAAGACCTCCTCATTTTCCATGATTATGCCCTTCCTCCATGGTATGAGCGGGCTCTAAAGCACTATCCAGAGGCTGTGGCCGATTCACTCGTTGCTATTCATAACGCTTGTGTTCGCGCCAAATATTCACCAGATGAGCATCTGTTCAAAATGGCCTTTGATGAGACATATGCTCAAATAGCCCCACTCGCTGTGAGCCGGATGTTCTCGGTTTTTCCAACTAGATGCAATGAGCGGCAACTGGAATCACTTCGCGTCGTTCTCTGGAGTGCGATTCGGGCTCGCGGCATGTCCACGGAAGAATTAAGGAAGATTGTCCTTAAACGACTCCATCGTAAAAACATGGACATAGCCCAACGAGCCCAGTGGCTTTGTGCAGGAGTATATGCTGCCAGGGATCACTGTCTTGCGCTTCTCGAAGAGTTTCTTTCAGAAGGTCAAGAGTCTCGGGTACACCGTGTACTCGTTTTCCTTGCACCGGATGGGGGAAAACCCATTCTGCACAATATTAGCGAATGGAGTTCCAATGAAATGTCACGGCTTATCCTCGCTCTGGGAAGACGAGTGCAACGCCCCGATATCCAAGACGAGCCGCACTTTCTCAGTAAGGAGGAAATCAATAGGAATAAATTCGTATCACTCCTCACACCATGGCTTCAGGAACTTATCAGACGTAGCGACAATGATGCGGCGGAGGCGCTTGCATCACTGGCCACCGATCTTAACTTAGCTGCGTGGAAACGAGAGATTACGCGAGCCCAGGAGGAGGATAGCCGGAAGCGCCGCGCAGCCAATCGAAGTGATCTCAGCCTGGAGCAAGTACAGACAACCCTCCAAGGCGGTCCCCCCGCAAGTGCCGCGGACCTTGCTGCTCTGGCGGTTGATGTTCTTGAAAAACTAGCAGTCGAAATTCGTAATGGGCAAACCAGTGATTGGCGTCAATACTGGCACCGTGATCAGACAACTTTGATCGAGCCTCGACACGAAAATGACTGCCGCGACGCATTGCTTTCAGATTTAAAAAAAATGCTCAAAAGACACCGGGTTGGTGCTCAGCCAGAGGGAAGGTATGCAGATGATAAAAGAGCTGATATTCGCATATCGTATAGATCTGATTTTACAATTCCTGTAGAAATCAAAAGAAGCCATCATCCCGACGTCTGGCGCGGGATTTCTGAACAACTCGTACCGAAATACACGCGGGATCCAGAAGCAGATGGTTATGGGATCTACCTAGTGTTCTGGTTTGGTACTAAGTATTTGAGGGGAGGTATCTCGAACGAACCGCAAGAATTGAAGGATCTACTTGAAAGGAAGCTTGATCCATCTCTCAGGGAAAAAATCCATATCGTCGTGATAGATGTGAGTCCAAGCGGCCGGTATGCAGAAGATGCATAGCATACTCATTATTTGCTCGCTCTGGTCACACATTAAGGATGTAGTTGATTTCTCACAGTCTCTGTAAAGTCCTCATCTAGCTATCTTGACTCCGTCTTCCCACTGATATTTTCCGCGTTTAGAAACTTCTATAGGATGTAGCCAAACCCATCTTTGCCGCACGGTCTGACGGGTAACGCATCAAGAAACACACTCCCATCTTCGTGAAGCGTCTAGAATTTCACCCAAACAGCCGTGTACTCTCCCATAGCCTTTCCCACATCCACGCCAAATGGCCGCCGTAGAAGTTTATGATTCTCTGTGAACCTGACTGTTGAGGCCTTCGCCGTAGAGATGCCGCTGTTGGCAAATGGCTGAATCCCGCGATCTCCCATACTTGATTCTTCCTAGGTTCATATCCACCTTTGCGCGACGGCATCGTGCCCGGTCGGTACGATAAGGGCCCTTGGGACCCCCGACAATTCGGAGCTACAGAGCGACAATCGACTACAAATCTACCAGACACTATAATCGAAGCATTGACTGACGCATCCTTGGTAACATACCATATCCTGATCACTTAGCCTTTCAACCTGACGAACTACATTTCCCCGGAACGCCGTATCCATTCATGCTATTCAAATACCTGGTCAGGATTATCGGGAATAGTTTTCCCTTATGATGATTTCCAGTGAGATAAGTGCTTCATTGCTCAAGAAAGAAATACGCGGTTTTCTTTTGTTCACAGATTTATACTCTGAGTATTCCGATGGAAGTACGCCACCAATTCCGGGCGAGGGGAGCCACTTCAATCGGAATCAATGGACAACTTGGTTTGAAGATGCACTACTATGATTGTCAAAAGCTTTTGGGACCGTCTGACTAAATATATTTGGGCTTATTTCAATCATTGAGGAAACTTTTGATTGTTTTTGTGACTGATAGGGCTTAAGAGT
>JAPPGC010000060.1 GCA_028875125.1 Bacteroidota bacterium
CTGAAAACAGGGCCTTTTTGGCCTTCAGAGAGTTGCAAACTGTCGAAGTCAGGATGCGAATCCTATACATATGATTTCCCCCTGAAATTTTTGTCAATACATATGTTTAGTCTGAAAAAAGAGCCGGGAGCATATGTATTCGGGGCTTCGTCCATCCGGCATGGTTCGTGTATTGGCGATATTGTCGCAGGGCTTCATGTGGTGCAAAGTCCTTGCAGGCCCTTAGCTCAATGCGGGAAGATGCTTCCACTGTAGTTACATCCAGCTACATATCTGGACAGCTAGTTGGCCATCGGTATGGTCAATACCATCCAAGGCGGTCAATGAAGGCGGGAAGGCTAGAATGTACCCCGCAGGATCAATGGCATAAGGAGGGTTCCAACATAATCAGGACACCTTTAGACTGTCTGTGGGCACAGTGAAACCGCCTTACATCATGGCACCGTAGCAAACCGATATACTAATTCCCGTGGATCAGGCAACGAAGGCAGAATGACGGAAATTCATCCCAATCATTCGCAAATGAGAGACTTCATCCATAAACTCGTGTATTCCATGAAAGCGTAAATCGTTACCTTAAAACGCTCGTTTGTGCCTTAATTCAATTTAACTGCTTGTAATGCCATGTCTAGGGTAATCTGGGCGTCCTTAGTTGCCGCTTTGGGAGGCTTGTTATTTGGTTTTGATACGGCGGTGATCTCAGGCGCGGAGGGGACACTTCGAGATTTGTTTGATCCGACCTATCAGCGTCTCAGTGGGGCTTTCGGTACACCCCCCTTCTGGCACGGAGCACTCGTCGCCAGTGCGTTGATCGGCACAATAATCGGTTCATTGGTATTCTCGAAACCCGCTGATCGTTACGGACGCCGGCCAATGCTGATGCTTATGGGAGGATTATACCTCCTATCGTCGATCGGGAGCGCCATAGCCTGGGATGCTGGATCATTTGCATTTTTCCGTCTGATCGGTGGATTGGGTGTTGGGGGAGCATCGGTCGTTGCCCCTATGTACGTAGCAGAAATTGCTCCAGCAAATATACGGGGGCGGCTGGTAGCTCTGGTACAACTCAATATCGTACTCGGCATTCTACTAGCCTATTTATCGAATTTTACCATTGCTTCATTTGAGCTGGGGGCTATTGAATGGCGCTGGATGTTCGGAATAGAGGCGGTACCCGCAATTGCTTTCACAACATTACTCTTCACAAATCCCCGAAGTCCACGATGGCTGGTTGCTCAGGGACGAGATAACGAAGCCAGAAATGTGCTGATAAGCATGGGGGGTGTAAGCTCCGATGCAGGAAAAGAGCTCGCAGCCATAAGGGCGTCATTGGTAGAAACGCGCAAACATCTGACTGAGCGTTTCTTTCAGCCCAAATACCTGAAACCGATCCTTATGGCCATAGCAATCGCTGCATTTAACCAACTCTCAGGGATTAATGCATTGATCTACTATACCCGCCGAATACTCGAAATGGCAGGTGCCTCCGGTACTTCTGCACTCCTTCAGGCCGTGATCATTGGCAGCGTCAATCTCATCGCGACAGCAATCGCACTTATGGTTATTGACAACTTTGGGCGCAAAAAACTAATGTTGGTAGGATCTATTGGCTATATCCTGAGTCTGGGGGCTACTGCGATCGCATTTTATACCGAAATGACTGGTCCAGTGGCACTGGTCAGCCTTATCGTATTCATTGCGTCACATGCGTTCGGCCAAGGGGCAGTCATTTGGGTGTTCCTTGGTGAGATATTCCCCAATAGCGTACGAGCACGTGGACAAAGCCTAGGTAGTTTTGTGCACTGGTTTATGGCCGCAATTATATCCCTGACATTCCCCATGTTCGCTGAAATATCCGGGGCAAATATTTTTGCGTTCTATGCACTGTGTATGGTTGGGCAACTCCTATGGGTGATTTTTGTCATGCCCGAAACAAAGGGTGTACCGCTTGAAGAAATTTCTAAAAAGCTGGGGATTGACTGAACCTGGAAATGTTGTCAACACTTGACTATATCGTAATTGTGGTATATCTGATCGGCGTAGCAGCTCTGGGTATACGATTAGGGGGGCGTCAGTGCTCAACGGATGACTATTTCCTTGGCGGCAGAGATTTGCCGTGGTGGGCAGTTTGTTTCTCGGTTGTGGCTACGGAAACGAGCACCTTGACAATAATTGGGGTACCTGCGGTCGCTTACGGAGGTACCATGACCTTTCTTCAGATTACGGCCGGGTACCTTGTAGGCCGGATAGCAGTGAGCCTGCTGTTTCTGCCACGCTACTTTAAGGGAGCAATGACGACCGCGTACGCCTATTTGGGAGAACGCTTCGGGGATCGTATGAGATCCACTGCCTCCGTTACGTTCATGGCAACAAGACTATTAGCAGATGGTGTCCGCCTGTTTGCTACAGCAATCCCCCTAAAAGTTATTGCGGATTCTGCTGGATTGACGGTTATGGGAGACCCAATAACCTATGGTCAGATTATACTTGTGCTTGGGATAATTACAGTTATATATACCCTTATCGGCGGTATTCGGGCAGTTATTTGGATCGATGTCGTGCAGATGGGGCTATATGTTTTAGGCGGCGTCCTGTGTGCTGTTTTACTGTTTGATAGTTTACCAGAAGGGGCGATGAGATTGGCCGCAACGGAAGGCAAACTACGTGTGATAGACTTTGGACTGGGAGGTTCATTCACTGATTGGATCACGCAACCCTATGTCACTGTGACAGCCATTATTGGGGGCGGGGTATTCTCTATGGCATCCCATGGCACAGATCAGCTGATCGTTCAGCGACTGCTGACCTGCAGAACCCTTAAGGATAGTCAGTATGCGTTAGTAGGTAGTGCGGTGCTTGTGGCCCTGCAATTTGCCTTGTTTCTCGCAATAGGTACATTGTTATGGGTACACTACGGTGGCGTTACACCTGCGGAACTAGGACTCTCTCGTGGTGATGAGGTCTTTCCCCGTTATATCATTGAAGGCTTACCGGCCGGTCTTTCAGGGCTACTCCTGGCCGGAATCCTGGCAGCAGCGATGAGTACGCTGTCTTCCTCACTTAATTCTTTGGCATCTTCCTCAATGATGGATCTGGTTGAGCGATGGATTAAAAACCCGATCAGTAAAGCCAAAGGTTTATTACTCTCCCGAGGCTTGACCTTTTTTTGGGGGGCATTGTTTGTCGTCTTCGCAAGCCTGTTTGAGAACACAGATAATCCGGTAGTTGAACTTGGACTGGCTATTGCCTCGTTTACGTATGGAGGCCTCCTGGGAGGCTTTCTCCTGGGAATTGTGATAGAAAATGCAAAGGAATGGGATGCAGTGATTGCGTTTATTCTCACAATTGTGGTCATGGTGCTTGTTATCTTTGGGCTTTGGCACAGCCCAACAGAGGGTTGGATATTTGCAATTAATCCCACAGATGGGATGATTGAAGAGGCAGGATTACGCCAGATCGCTTGGCCATGGTACACGTTGATCGGAAGTGTTATTTGCATTATTGTTGGCTTTCTTCTCTCTCTCCGCCACAAGAGATAGAATGATCTGTATTCAATGAGATCCCCACGGAGATATATTATTTGGCGCGTGCGCACGGTGATCCGAGATTTACTTGGACTGAAGCTGGGTGTATTCATAATACTGCTGATCGTAACCACATTGGCTTTCAGGAGCGGGAGTATATCTGAGATTTCGAAGTCTGTGGGGGATCGATGGCAGGAAGAAACGCTGATCGCGGAATTCGAATTTCCCCTTTACAAATCAGAAGATTCGCTAACCGCAGAAAGACAGCGTATACGCGAGTCTACCGAGCCAATCTTCTACCCCTTTAACGAAGCCAGGCAGCAAACACGTAATATGGCAGATTCTATTGCCGCATCACTGGATGCCGTGTTTAATGCCTTTACAAACTACCTCATAGGAGCCCGGAGGGACAGCATAGCTGCCGGCACGGATCTTGCGCCAGAACAATTATCTACCGCCACGGTGCAGGATTCTCTCCTTTATATGGATTTGCGTCTTCAGGCACCGATCCGGCTGAGTGGCTCAATCTGGCGTCACTTGGGTTGGGATTACGCTCGCCGTAGTCCCGATATGCCGACATCCACCAGATTGGCTCCGACTCAATCACCACTCTTTGAACAAATACTGGATGCGATTGCGGATCGAAGCCAACGGCTTCAGTTCCAGGGGGTACTTGATGTGCCGATGGATTCAGTTCTTACAGAATATCTGACCGTACGGGATACACTTGCCCAGACTTTTGAGCAAAGAACAGTAACAAGCGTCGTTGGGCATCATGAGGCTCGCGAACGAATTCGGGTATGGCTGGAAGAAACAGTACTTCGGGGGGATTCTCATCTCAGCTCCACGGCGATATTCCAGTTTATTGAAGCAATCTTTGTGCCTTCACTCATCTATCAATCCGGGCCAACGGAACTACGTCGCAGAGAAGCAGAAGCATTGATTCTCCCCGTTCGCGGTATGGTGGCAGAGGGCGAAGAAATTGTACGTAACGGAGAGCGCATTACCCCCGAAATCAAACAAAAGCTGGATTCTCTAGAAAGAGAACGGGGCAGCGAACTATCAGCTACCCAGGGACGCTTACAACTGCTTGGACAGCTATTGCTAGGCCTAACGATCGTTGGTATTTTCGGGATTTTCCTGAGGAACGCGCGCCCCGAGATCTTTAGCAGTAACAAGTTCATCTTAATTCTAGCTTTGTTTTATGCTGTGGTAGTTGTTTCGTTTGGCATAGTAATTCGTTTTGCACCTACGCAATTCATTTATGCAGTTCCGGTAGTCATCGTTTCAGTCTTGTTGACTGTGATTTTTGATTCGCGCATGGCATTTTTCGGCACGTTCGTTTTAGCACTGCTTGGCGGACTAATGCTTGATTCCAATTTCACGTATACCTGGGCCACGCTTGTTGGAGGATCCGCTGCAATATTCAGCGCACGTGGACTGCGCAACAGGGGCCAATTATTTCTGACCGCTGCGTATGCATTTGGAGGTTACGCTTTGGCACTATTGGCTATATGGCTTTACGAGGGCAGTGCCTGGCCGCAGCTTCAGGAGCGCCTGATGTTTGCAGGGGTGGGCTCATTCCTTTTAGTTACAGCTTATCCGTTTCTCTGGGCAGTTGAGCGCGTATTCGATGTTACTACAGATATGCGGCTTCTGGAGCTGTCTGACACGAATCAACCTTTGCTCAGAGAATTGATAAAGAATGCTCCCGGAACATTCAATCATTCAATGCAGGTGTCAAGTCTTGCTGAATCGGTAGCGGATGAAGTTGGTGCAGATGTTCTTTTAACGAGGGTAGGGGGGCTCTACCACGATATTGGTAAACTCTTCGGTCCTCAATACTTTATTGAAAACTTGGCTGGGGATAAAAACCCGCACGACAATCTAGATCCGGAATCAAGTGCTCGAATCATTATCGGTCATGTGGCAAGCGGTCTGAAGCTTGGAGATCAATACCATCTTCCAGCCAAGGTAATGTCCTTTATCAGTTCTCATCACGGGACTACCCGAACGGAGTATTTCTATCGGCAGGCTGTTGAGTTGGCCCAAACCAGTGATTCCACTCTGGATGAATCTGTGTTTAGGTACCCAGGTCCACGACCGACTTCCAAGGAAACCGGTATCCTAATGCTAACCGATACTGTTGAGGCGGCGTCCCGGACGATGAAGGATATGACCGGGGAGAAATTGGAAAAACTTGTCGATCATCTCATTTCCCAGAGAGTTGCCAGCGGGCAGTTAGACGACACCGGTCTTACCCTCCGGGATATTTCTCTGATTAAAGAAGTCTTGCTCAAACAGCTTATTGGTATACATCACACTCGTATTAGTTACCCCGACGCACCTGATACGGCAAAGAAAGACTGAACCCGTACTCTCGCTCTCGAATAGAGGAAGGATATCTGAATATTCTATCCAGATATTTTGGACTCTATCATGATCAAGAATTTTTCAAAAGAAAAGTTTGGTCATGACACTCAAAAGCCAGAAACGTTTCTCGAACGGATCGTCAAAGCATCCAGTAATGAGGGTGATATTGTGCTAGATCCATTTTGCGGGCGTGGTACGACAGCGGCAGTTTCTGAGCGATTAAATCGACAGTTCATTGGCATTGATATTTCCTCCTTTGCAATCGATCTAATACGAGACAAACGATTGAAGGACAAGAATATCTCGATCCATGGTATTCCATTTGATTTGTGCTCAGCAGAAAAGTTGGGGCCGGAAAATCCATATAACTTTGAATCGTGGGCCGTCACACGTCTACCTGGGTTTGCTCCGAACACAAAGCAGGGAGCTGATGGTGGTGTAGATGGACGTGCGACAATCGCTCATATGCCAGATAATTGGAAATCAAAATTGGCACTTTTGCAAGTTAAGGGAGATACCGGTAGGGACCCGGGTTTCCCCGGGCCCCCGGGCAGATCCGGACGGGCGCGTTAACGCATCCGGCTCCTCCCTTGGGTTGCATTCCCATGCGTGACGGCAAATCGTCTCGCCGGCCAGTCATGGCATATTTTCAGCTTCGGCCAATAGCGTTCTGACAGTAGGCTCACTTGTGCCCATGTCGTGCGGTCCTTCTGGGATCGCCTGCGCAATGTGCACAGCCAAATCCATTTCAAACACTTATAACATCTTCGGAGTGATGGATAGCTCCATGGTACGGCATAGTAGTTCAGCCATCCATTGAGTACCTGACCGAGCCACTTCCCTGTTTCATGCACCGAGTTGTCCAACGACAATTAAAACTACAGTTGACGACAGTTAAAATTAGTGTTTTT
>JAPPGC010000054.1 GCA_028875125.1 Bacteroidota bacterium
TTAATCACAGTACGACACACTAAAAACTGCACCCCTTACAATATACAGGGGGGGATTGTCCAGGCGGATGGAGGCGTACAGTGGAATGGCTTTGAAAAATCATTGCAATTCGTGACCTTTAAACGAAAAATTTCTGATCAACGCTCACATGGTGTAACCGCTGTCGCCCGCGGTTCATGGAGAAGAGTTGCTTTATCGGTAACCGCGATGGTTCTCGAGGATGACACAGGCTGGTTGGGCTGGGGACGTAGTCACGCTTCAGTGGCAGGCCCATTTAATTTGTTCACCCTTGGTGCAGAAGCCTATGGTTCCCCCGTGCGTCGTGGTGATCACGGCTGGATGAGTGCAGATCTATGGATGGAGAGTATGGAGGTTCGAGGCGTGACTTTGCGGGCTGGAATACATAATCTGTTGAATAGCGCTCATACGTATCCGCTCAGCGATTTCGCCGAACCCGGGTGGTCTTTGCAGATTGGTTTGTTCTACCACGGTGAATAAGAAAAGACGGTTTCGCGATCATCGGTCTGCGACTAGGGAGTCCGCCACACGCTGGGCCGTTTCCTGGAACGGCCTGAACGAGCAGCCGAGCTCGTCAGTGGCTCGTTTGTTTGAGTACCGGTGATTCTTGTAGATATACTTTACGACAGATCGCCCTAGGGGTAGTTTGTGACCGGTCGTGTGGCTCCAAATATCTGCTAATATGCCACCTGCAACTGCGAGCTGGTATGATAGCTGAATGCGCGGGGGCTTAGCGCCCTGCGCTTCGGACAGAATAGAGAAGAGGGAATTCCAGCTAAGGTTTTCACTGCCGAGGATATAGCGTGCCCCCGTATGTCCACGCTCCAATGCAAGCAAATGTCCTGTTACAACATCGTCTATGTCCACGACGTTGGTTCCACCGCCGGGATAAAACCACAACTTGCCGGAACCAATTATGCGAGCATAATCGTGTATAATATTCGGGGCTTTTCCCTTGCTGTGGTCTGGGCCAAATATCAGACTCGGATTGACCATAACAGCGTCAAGTCCCTCAGCTATGCCACGCTGCACCTCAATTTCTGCTAGGTATTTGCTTCGCGCATAGGGCACCATTTGAGATCCATTCTGCCATTCAGAGCTTTCGTCGGCGATCGTATGTTCACTTTTTCCAATCGCCGAAACGCTGGAGGTATGTACCAGTCGCTCGACACCACTTTTTAGCGCCGCATTGACGACTGCGGCGGTGCCTTGGACATTCACGCGGTACAGCGATTTGGATCCAAACCGGACGTTGCCTGCCGCATGAAAGACAACTTGAACATCCTTCATGGCTACGCACAATGCATCCATATCCGTGATGTCGCCTACACTATGGTCTACCTCGTCCTTTACCTTGCCAAGCATGTAGAATCCAGAGGTTGCCCGCCTAAAGATTCTCACCTTAGATCCAGCCTTTAGGAGTGTTCGCACAAGCTGGCTGCCCAGAAAACCTGTCGCGCCTGTAACAAGTGCAGTCATGACTCAAACTCAACAAGGATTGCGTTAACTGTGACAGATTCACCCTTCTGGACATAAACCTGTCTGATACGTCCTTCAATTGGAGAGCGAAGTTCATTTTCCATTTTCATGGCTTCCAGTACGACAAGTCCCTGGCCAGAATCGACACGGTCTCCAGGATTAACCAACACCTGTGTCACCAGCCCCAGCATTGGGGCGCGCAGCTCAGTTGTTGTTTGCTGGACAGTCTTTTGTTGTCCAAAAAGTGTAATCAGTTTTGAGCGTTCACTGATAAAGTCGGCAACGAGAGTCTGTCCGTTAACGGTCAGTGTGATAGACGTGTCTGTTTGGTGTGCTATGTGAATCACATGGCTGCTGTTTCCTAGTAGTAGGCTGTACAATTTTGGTCCCAGTTCCACGAGAGACACGTCAGCCTCCCTGCCGTTGATGGAGAGTTTATCCTGTGACTGTGTCACAGGGATTTGCTCGTTCCCAACCTCAATAAGGAAGTTTTTTGTCATACGGATCAGGGTTGACGCATTCGGTGACGAGTTAACATTGACCTGCTGGTGCAACGCAGTCTGTGTAACCTTGTTTATGTCGTTGTGCCTTTACGTTAAGCGGCACGCGAGGCCTCCTGCATTGACGTATTCGGTTACGTGCTGATTAATATTATGGCAGTCCAGACACTGGTCGCATTCAATGCTATGCCATTGTGCGTCCGGGTCGTCATTGCAGCTCAGCATTGATTCAGAGTGTACTAAATTTGATGGCCAGTCAAGACAGGCGTTAATGCGCTATTATCCAACCATAGGTGAGGACGAGCACAAGGAGACTGAAGTAGCAGCGATGTTTGATGCTATCGCACATCGCTATGACCTACTCAACCGTGTTTTGAGTTTTGGTTTAGACTGTAGGTGGCGCAAGGCGGCTATTCGGCGGCTCGGTGAACAGAAAAATGGAAGAATTCTTGACGTAGCGACGGGGACAGGTGATGTTGCACTTGCAACACTTCAACTGGAACCCATGGAAGTCGTTGGGATCGACATTGCGAAGGTCATGCTAATGTCTGCACGGCATAAAGTGGCCCGGAAATTCCTCGGAGCTCCAATTGTTTTTGTGCAGGGCTCCGCAGAGCGTCTTCCCTTTGAAACGGACAGCTTTGATGCTGCTATTGTTGCCTTCGGTGTACGAAATTTCTCCAATCTCGACGCGGGTCTGCGCTCAATAGGGCGGGTACTCAAACCCCAGGCACCATTGGTGATTCTTGAGTTCGGTCAGCCTGAAAGTAAGCCTATTCGAGCATTCTATGAAATGTATTCTCGGTTGATTCTTCCGAGAATTGGTCGGGCGTTCTCGGGCGTTACAGGCCCATATAAATACCTACCAGATTCGATACAGGCCTTTCCGCACGGGCAGGGGTTCCTCGCCCGACTACAAGAGTGTGGATTCGAGGATACGTTCGCAGAGTCCCTCACCTTTGGGATCGTATCACTTTATACAGGTTATGCTACCGCGGGTGATCACTCCGATTGACGAATAAATTTGATCAGTCGGACCTCGTTCATGTTCTCATGTGCGTTATACTCAACTTTATCCATCATTCGACGCATAATATCCACTCCCAGGCCGCCTGATCTGCGCTTGCGCGATAACTCTACCACGTTTGGACGTTGATAGTCTTCTCTGTTGAAGGGCAGGCCGTGGTCACGGATTTTCACCACTACACGCTTCGCTTCGATGGTCATGGTAATGGTCAGTTCGTGGTCTGGATTCTGCTGGTAGGCATGTTCAATGATATTGGCGCAGGCTTCATCCACGGCCAGGATAAGTGCATTTATATGTTTCTCAGTGAGCTTGGCTTGTCGCGCGTGCTGGGTCACAAATTTGCGCACCTCCCTCAAACAGCGTGTTGCGCTGGGAATAGTGAGAGTATGAATGCCGGACGCATAGGACATGGCCAATGCAACTATACAGGTTGGATTCCTTGGTTAAACAGTGACAGTGCTTCTTCTTCGGTTTCGACGATGTGATAGATACGTGGGAAACCCAGCAAATCAAACACTCCAAAAACTTTGGGCTTAAGCGCGCATATTTTGATATCACCGTCAAGCGCGCGAATTTCCTCGATGTACGCCATAAAAACGCCAAGCCCTGCACTGGAGATATATTCGAGCTCATTTCCATCTACGATGAGGCGAATCTTTCCTTCATCAACGCATTTTTTAATTGCGGACTCAAGTTCGGGTGCAGTGTGTGCATCCAGCTCTCCGCATACGGCCAATATTGTAGCAATGTCGGAGTCTCGAAATGCGACAGAAAAATTACTCATAAGCGATTGCGGTCAGTGATTGTGGTGCACCATAAACTTACGACAATGAGGTCTGTGCAGTACCACCTGACAAGATCTTGCGGCCATGCCATTTGATGATCAGTAGTGTAAGGTCGTCATCATAGCGTTCGTTTGTCCCAACGAATTCATCAACGGTTTGGCGAATAGCGTCGTGAACCCCTTGTGCATCTTCATTGCGCGCAGCCTGCACGGTTTGCAATAGGCGGTCATAACCAAATTCTTCCCCCTCAAGATTTCGGCTCTCTATAACCCCGTCTGTGTACAGTACAAGCAGGTCGTCAGGTTTAAGCATGAGGTATTCTACCTCCAGGACATCTCCGAAAAGTTCTCCTCGGTCCAGGCCGATTCCCAGTCCCTCAGAGTGCAGGAGTTTTGCATTACCACTGGCGTCTACAAGAATAGCAGGCGTATGGCCGGCACGTGCAAGTGAAACACTACCGGAATGGCAATTCAGGATTCCGTAGACAGCGGTGACGAAAATATTTTTCTCCAGCGACTCCCCGAGTGCTCGATTAGTGTATCCCAAAAAGATATCGGGTGCAGATTCAATACGTGCAACCGCCTGAAAGATACCCTGCATTTCTGCCATATAGAAGGCGGCTGAGGTTCCCTTCCCCGAAACATCCGCCACAATGAAGGCCAATTCTCCTTCGCCTAGTTCCAGTATGTCGAAATAATCCCCACCGACCTCGCGAGCGGCAACACTGGACGCCGCCAATTTGAGATTGGGTAATTCAGGCATGGCCTGAGGCAACAGTCGTTGTTGTACATCGCGTGCGATGGCGAGCTCGTTTGCCAAGCGTTCACGTTCGATCTTTGCTTCCAGGAGACGTGCATTTTCCAGCACAAGGGTTGCCTGTGAAGCAAAAACACCTATCGCTCCTACATCCTCCCTCTCGAAAGCGTGAACCACATCACTTGACGCAAACAACACCGCGAGTACTTCAGTGCGTGTTGAAAGGGGGATTGCGAGGAGGCTCTCGAATTTGCCGGATTTGATTTTTCGGGTTCGCGAATCAATAAGCGTGTTCTGGATTAACACGGGTTCACGTGTTTGTACGACTGTATTATGTATTGCTGTTACATCGCATAACTCGTTGACACGCTCACTTTCAATATTGCGTGAAGCCACAATGTGGGGGGTTAGCGATCCGGACTCAAGGTTTTGTACCGTGAGCCAAGCCATATTTGCGTGTCCAGACTCGACCGGTGTGGAAACCGCCCACTGATGTAGTTTGTCGGACTCAACTACTTCGCGTAGCAAACCAGCGAGTGTTTGCATGGCGGCCATTTCGTCTGTACTCTTCCTATAATCTCCTGTGGTAGGTAAATGAAAGATCAGGGATAGCACTGAGGTCAGTGCGTAGATGAGTCCGAAAAGCAGGAAGAGTCCTGTAACGATAGTAAGTGGGGCACTGTAGAATCGCAGAAAATCAAAGGGCAGCGATAAAGTTGTGCTCACGAACGTTATGTCATTAACCGCAGCTGCTAGTATCACGCAAACAAGCAATCCCACGATAACAGCTCCCAACGCAATCGCGGCTCCTTTTTCTTTAAGTGACAGACGCACGATCCATGCCAGACGAATTGAATTCATCAGAATGAAGACAATCGCCGTAATGGAAGATAAAAGGAAGAGGATTTCAAATAGCTCTCCATACGGACCGAGATCGATTTCGAATTGGTTACGTAGATGTAATGGAATTGCGATCAGGGAAACAATCCCTACAAACAATAGCATGAGGCGCCAGTTGCGCTCACTCCTTCGGGTGCGTCGAAAGCGAACCAAGAGACCAAGTCGTTGGACTACAAAAAAACTTAGACCTGCTAAGGGCACACTCAAAAGGGCGCTCTTTACGTAGACAATGGAGGCAGCCGGAGTGCTATCTGCAAAACCTCCCGGTATCTGAAATGCCAGAAATGCCGCAAATGAGCCGCCCAGAATAGCTAGAATTGTCTGCCAGAAGGTCTGAATAGGAGTAGGACAAGAGTTCCGGACCAGGCGGGTAACGGCAATCCATAAGCACAGAAAGCACAGGATCAGTGCTGTATGATGAGCTATTCTCTGGAATAGCGTTGAAGATTCATCCAATCCTCCAAGAAAGGCAAAGCCTGTTGTACCGATAAACAGCAAGGGAAACCCAATGAGCGGCAGCCAGCGCCAGAAGCGTTTGAATACTGAGAGGAGGGCCGTTTTGGAAAGAATGTAAGGCAAACTGCTTCGAGCTTGTACTACCAGAAGGACGCTCAATCTATTACCCCGAATGGGCTAGTTTTGTTACATTTCGCGGGGTAGCTAGGGGCCACTTTGCTACCCAGACATCCGTAGTAACGAAGGTGTCATTGCGAATAATAGTGAGAAAAAATGAGTTCACGGAGTCGATTGCAGGTCATCGTACTGTTGCTGTTAGGATTTTTCGTAGTCGTAAGACTTTTTTCCGGTCCGCCTTCTCCACGTGGAGCAATTGTATTCACGAAGCTTGATGTTCGTGAACTTAGGCAACAGAGTTTTCGAGTCTCAGAGCGCATCAAAGTTGCAATTAATGCGACTGGTTCAATTGACGAGCGTCATTCAGGAGAGATGGGGGCTGGCTGCATATCCTTGGATTACACGTGACGATACTGGGGAGGTTATGTGGAAGATGGATAATTCCAATGCTGTACAGGAAGGTTCGCTCGCCCATGTAGTAGGGGATGAGCCTGTCTTGGATTAATACGGGTTCGCGTGTCTGTACGATCGTATTATGGATTGCGGTGACATCACACCATTCATTTATGCGCTCACTTTCAATATTTGATGAAGCCGCAATGTGGGGGGGGGGGGGGGGGGGGAGCAAAAAAAAATTTAAAAATAAAAAAAATAAAAAAAATTAAAAAAAATGTTTTGGGGTGAAGGAAAAAACAAAATATTCAAACAAATTTT
>JAPPGC010000082.1:0-38999 GCA_028875125.1 Bacteroidota bacterium
ACTCCACGATATTCCTTATCCTCTAACAGCATTGTTACTTTCAGATATAAGTCCCCTTTATTTCGACGTTGTCCAGTAACACCGAACTCATATTCTATCTTTACGCCTCATCAGGCTTAAAGGATTCATTGATTGAATCAACCGGTGCGACGGAAAACTGATAAATCACATGTTTACGTACGAACCTCGGCTGCTTGAAGTGTACTCCCATAAATTTCTGAAAGTCTGAACTGGTCCAAAAATTTACGTGACCCGGATCGTCGCTGAAGCGAATCGCCCGAGCAAAGTCGTTAACTAGTTTAAAATAAGGCTCACGAGGTACTGTGATTACGACAAAGCGCCTTGCAACACGCTTAAGTTCGGCCATAGCGGTTTCAACATCGTCCAGATGTTCAAGAACCTGACTACAGACCACTGTATCAAATGAGTTGTCCGAAAAAGGAAGCGCATACAGACTCCCCAACCGATAATTCACCGTTTCTCCGAAGTTTTTCTCCGCAAATTCAATGGCCTGGGGTTGGACATCTACCCCCGTAATGCTCATTGAGCCATTGCGCATTGCAAGGTACTGGCTTACAAACCCCTCTCCGCATCCAGCATCTAACACTGCTTTTGGGTTCGTACTCTCCACGAGTTGATATATTACTTCCATTATACTTCGCACATGCCAACGCGAAATCGGGTCTTTGCGTGAATGCTTCTGCTTGTTTGCACGATTGTATCCAGTCATACTAGATTATTTCTCTATTACAACCGGTGTCCCTTCCTTCACGTAGGTCCACATAAAATCCATGTCTTCATCACGAACTGCCACACATCCCTGGGTCCAGTTTGAGGACAAGCCTGTACCATGGCCATGAATCTCGATCATGCCCCCAAGCGGAGTCCCCATTGGAGGCGCGATACCTCTTCTTTCGGACTGCATGATCGTATCAAATTGATGCTGATTAATCAAACCATCACGTAGTCCTCTTGCAGCATCCTCTGCGTTGGGATAATTAAGCAGAAAAGCTCTGTGAAATTGACTGTACGGATTCTTTCGTACAACATAGAACGCTCCTTCGGGGGTCCGCCAGTGATCGGGATTACCCTCCGTTCCCAATATCTCCTTATCTGAATAGGCATTGTAACCAAAGTCTGCTCTGAACTCACTCACAACTTCCAAGCCACGATGAAGTGTTACAAGTTTGCGGCGTTTTGACACGAGGATCCAAATATTCGAAACTTCGTCCTCTTTCACGTATCCGGTTGCACCGTCCATCGTGCGTACGCGCACAGCGGAGCCTTCAAGTGAGAGAAATGTGACCGGCTCCCTGAAAGCAAGTCGCACATAAGGCTTCGTTCTTTCGATATCCCGATAAAGGCTTGTTTTGCGACCGGTCACGTAGTAGAGTCTATCTGCATCCAAGCCATCACTTGTGGGTGCCTGCAGGGCATACGAATCAAGATGCACGATGCAGCAAATGGCAACCGCGGAAAGCAACAAGTATTGCATGCACAAACTTGCTAAGGGGCTGATCTTCGGTACCAAATTACCTACTGTTTCTCAGGGGAACTAGACTCATGAAACATCTGCACCATGGGCTCAACCATAGCATTCGCAATCCCCATACCGCTAAAGCCTCCGTCGTTGTAGAGTGTCTGCATTGTGACCATACGTGTCAGATCACTTAGAAGGGTTACAGCATAATCCCCACAACTCGCTGCATCCGCATTGCCCAATGGGGACATTCTGTCGCCAAACTCAAACATGGCATCAAAACCCGAAATCCCTTGCCCCGCTGTGGTTCGCGTCGGGCTCTGAGAAATGGCATTAATGCGAATATTATGTTCGCCCAATCGAGATCCCCAAGTTCGTACGATGCTTTCGAGTAAAGCCTTGGCATCACCCATTTCGGAGTAATGCGAGAATGACCGTTGCGCTCCGATGTAGGAAAGCGTCAGGATTGAGCTCCCGCTTCTCAGGGCTTCGGTCTGCATTGAATGATGAATGATTCGATGCAGACTGATCGCAGAAATATCCAATGTTTTGGCATACCAGTCGTAGTTCAGTTTTTCGTACGGCCGGCGCTTGCGAACGTTTACCCCCATACCGATAGCATGAACGATAAAATCTATCTGACCATAGTACTCCTTGAGCTCATCAAATAGCGCAATCAGGTTCTGATCTTTAGTCGCATCCGCCCAGATAACTGGACTATTAACCTGCTCAGCTAGTCCTTCAAGTGATCCAAGTCGTTTAGCAACCGGAGCATTGGAAAGTGCAAAACGTGCTCCTTCCCGGTGCGCAGACCGCGCAATTGCCCAGGCAATGCTGCTCTCGTTCAGAGCACCAAAGATAACCCCTGTCTTGCCGGTCAATAATCCAGAACGTTCCATTTGTTGACTATTTATTTGTGCCCTAAAATAAGAAGCCTACTCCTATTTCCGACTGATTTTGGTATGGTAAGAGACTTTCAACGGAACCGGAATTAAATCTGACTTGTATGTCATTCCCACGCCTGACGCACATAAGGGTTGGATTCCCGTCCACCATAGAATCCGGACTGAAAGGATACCACGCCAATGAGTACGGGTATGGAGTGTGAAAAAGCAATAGACCCTAAGATGATCGCCATTAGGCGCAGTCATCGCCATACGCAGGCTGCAAGTCGTGATAGAAGAAATCGCCGCGCCGCACGGTAATGCCGTGTGAAAATAAAACTGGAGCAGACAACACAGGCCCGGAATGCACAAACGTGTGAAACTCTCCGTTCTCTCCGCACGGATCCGCACCTGTCGGCAGATCATTTAGAAACGACATATCAAAACTCCGTCCCGCAAAAGAGGCATTCAATACCTTGGCGTGTACACAGACCGCAATTGCCCTGAATCCGTCCGTGATGAACTGGCGTGACAAGGTTCGCGTGGACTGCTTCCACAACGGAAACACCCCTGTCAGCCCAAAAGATGCAATCTGGTTTTCCCTGTATGCACGCAAATCCTCCAGGAATATGTCTCCGAACACAACCTTGCGTAGACCCTTGGCTGCCATGGTCGCGAACGCCTGTCCCATTCTTTTCTCGTAAATGGCATTTGTCGCCTCCGGCGGAACGACAACTTCCGTCACCGGAAGGCCAATGGCTGCGCACTGTAACCGGAGTAAACTCCGACGAGTCCCATGCATGTTCACACGGTCGTAAGCATCGGTGACGGTGGTGATGAGATCAACAACTTCATACCGGTCGTCGTTATGCAACGCCTGGAAAGCCATCATGCTGTCCTTTCCGCCACTGAAACACATCGCGACAGGCTCGCGCATGACCCCTTGGAAATACTTTAGGATTGGTTTACCTATGGTGCTGTGTACGCACTCGGGTAGCGGTACGTTGCTTGATACACACGCTTGAACATGCCCTAGTCCGCCAGCATGCACCGTGTCATTGATCCATTGGTAGATCAAAATGCTCGCAAGTTTCGTCCTGCACTGTAATCATCCCATGTAGTCGGCGGAGTCGTCCGTACAGATTCCCACTCCCATATCCGGCTTGTCATACTCGAACCATAATATTCACCTGAACGTGATTTCGATAGATAACACGGTGTATTGACGAAGTGCAAGCGCGGCTGCGAGCTTTGATTATGGGATTGGATCCACGAAGAACAGCACAATCCCTGTTCCATGGGTATGGCCGCAAATAGCCCTGCTGCTTTCGATCGTCGCGCGAAAGTTCATTTATATAAAGAATCCATGTATCTTTTGCCGCTTACGACAAAGAGTAGTTAGTCGGAAAGAGTTGTAATACCGGACAATAGTTAGCAATGGTTACGGTTATGTGCGAAGGGTTCGCTGATGCGGTTGCGACCGCTACAGTTTTGCCAGTTGGCCTGGAGCACGGCAATCTCAACTGAATTTATAAGCCTGAATGGACACCAGCGTTCTATGGATAAACTTTTGATCCCTACAACTATAGGTAGTCTCGTCGTTGACTTCAATGAATAATTTGTCGCAGAACACGCCTGATACGGACTTGCAAGACCAAGCCTCTACGAGTGTAGATGTGATCCAGACACTTGACCTGACGAAGCGCTACGGAATGCGTGCCAAGAAATCGGTTCTGGCCGTGGACCGGATCTCTTTCGCCGTAAAAAAGGGCCAGGTATTCGGCTTCCTCGGCCCCAACGGGAGCGGTAAGACAATCACCATCGGGATGCTCGTGGGCATCATCATGCCAACGGGCGGCAGCTTCCGCTTGTTTGGCAATTCCGATTCCAGGGGGCTCAATGCCGCACGAGCTCGAGTCGGCGCCACGCTGGAAACGCCCAACTTCTACCCATACATGAGCGGTCGTGATAATCTGCGCATTGTTGCGGCAATCAAAGGAGTAAATCGGTCCCGCATTGAGGAGTGCCTAGCACTCGTCGGACTGTCCCGCCGCGCGAAGCACCGGTTCAAGACCTACTCGCAAGGGATGAAGCAGCGGCTAGCGCTCGCGGCTGCCATGTTAAACGACCCCGAACTGATTGTTCTTGACGAGCCTTCCAACGGGCTCGATCCACAGGGGATCAGGGAAATCCGCGAGATTATTCACACTCTTGCCAAGCGCGGCAAGACGATATTCCTGTCGAGTCATCTGCTTGTGGAAGTCGAGCGTACATGTTCCCACGTCGCCATCATTCGCGATGGGCGAATAATTAAGTGGGGTCCGGTGGCGGAGATGGTGGGAGAAGGGAATGCTGTATTGCTTCGTTCGGAGGATATTGAAGTGCTTGCGGGCGCAATGGAAGCCTATCCAGACGCCACATCGGTCCGCAGGACCGACGATGGCATTGTCGTTGCACTGGACTCGGGTGATCTGGCAAACGTGACACGTTATCTCTCGGAGCGAGGAATATACTTGTCCCTGCTGGCACCGCACCAGCCGAGCTTGGAAGAGGTCTTCATAGACGTAACCGGGGACACCACGGATTCAATGACAGGGCTCGCGGCATGAAGATTCTAACTATTCTTCTGCGAATCGAATGGCTCAAAGCAGCCAAGCGGCGAATCTTCTGGGTGGCCATCGGTGCGTTCGGCCTGTTCACCGCAATTCGTGCAGTCATAGGGATATACATGGCCAGTACTATTCCAGATGTGGACTTTACCCTGCCGGAAAGATGGCCGGATATTTTGGGCGCTGTATCCGGGTTCGGACCGCTCTTTACCGCTATTCTGATGATCCTGCTCTTCGCCCCAGAATTCTCATGGCGCACTGCACGCCAGAACATAATTGACGGGCTCAGCAAGGAGCAGTTCTTCACGGGAAAGGTCATCTTGCTTGCCGGACTCGTCCTACTCTTCATGGCAGTGGCCGTGCTGATCGGCGTCAGTAGTACGATATTTAGCCCCGGCGAGAGTGGCTCCGCTATTTTCCGGCCTAATGATCTCAGCTACATGGGCGGAATTGCCCTTGGCATGCTGATCTATGGAAGCTTCGGCCTGGTGCTCTCGACATACCTCCGCTCTTCAGGATCGGCGTTAGGTGTCCTGTTCCTGTACATTATTGTCGAAGGAATTATCCCCTTGCTGACGCTCCGAATGGGAAGCAGGACTTTACGCGACGCGATGGAGTTTCTTCCGTTTAAGGTGGTCGAGAACCTTGGGGACAATCTGGCCTACTATCCCGCAGAGCTGTTGGAGATGAACCCTATGCGCCCTGAACTAGATCTTGTACCTCTCGGGAGCCCTGATATTGGGATTCACGTGATCGTTGCGCTGGCCTACATTGTGGTACTTCTCGGACTCTCGCTTCTGAATCTGCGTAAGCGAGACCTGTGACGCAATTCCTGGACATTGTTCGTGTTTGCACGGGTCGGCGGGGAAGTGGGAATTATGCTCTAGCAAAGCACTCTTGCTTCCTTTCTTGAGAGCGGGGTTTGCCGTTCCCAAGTACACCCAGTGCGACATCCTTACCAATGGATGAAGGTCCGCACGAAAGGTGGACCTTGCCCTCCCCTTGCACAAGATGAGGGAACAGCTTCCAGAACTCGCTCGAGATTTCGTAAACCACTCCTGAATACACTATAGGACATCAATAAAAAGGTGGAGAAACGACATTCCATCAATGTGGCCGAATTCACGCATCCCGATTCGAGGACGGCTTGAGTGGAGCGATTACTTCCGCAGGAGTTCCAATGAATCGGCTTGCTAGGATTTTGCTAGAGTCTGGATTCTCACAGCGGACATCAAAGATTGCCTGCCCAATGACAATACGGCGTACGCTCAGTACAGACAGTAAGCGACCTCGATGAACTGGATGTGCATTACGAAATGCTTACATTGCAGCACCAGAATCCGAAATGGAAGATCTTCAATTTTTTCGACTAACTTCCTGTCACGGTAGATCATCACGCAAACATGACATTAATTGACTGGGGGATTGTCTACCTCTACTTTCTCGTTGTTGCCGGCATAGCCATCTACTATTCCAAGCGTGCTGGACGCAATACATCAGAATTCTTCCTGAGCGGACGACGCATGTCCTGGTGGCTTGCTGGAATAAGCATGGTGGCTACAACCTTTGCGGCCGACACCCCAATGGCCGTAACAGAGCTTGTTGCGGAAAATGGTATAGCCGGCAATTGGCTCTGGTGGAATTTTGCCTTTGGTGGTATGCTGACGGTGTTCTTCTTTGCACGGTTGTGGCGACGATGTGGGATTCAGACAGATGTAGAATTCGTGGAGGTTCGCTACTCCGGACGAGCTGCAGCATGGCTCCGAGGGATCAAGGCCGTCTACTTTGGTCTTCTGCTCAATGTCGTGATCATCGGATGGGTTTCTCTTGCTATGGAAACCGCGATAAAGGTATTGTGGCCTGACCTGACTATTTTCGGGCAGACCGCGTTTGTTGTTGGAAATTTGACGATAAGCGCGGCGCTCGTTGTGGTCAGTGGGCTGGTGATATTGGTATCTATTTTTGCGCTCCTGTCTGGCTTATGGGGTGTAGCTGTTACAGATGTCATGCAATTCATCTTGGCTATGGCCGGATCAGTCCTGATGGCCATATTCGTTCTTCGAGTACCTGAAGTTGGTGGAATTGCCGGTCTTAAGTCACAGTTACCGGTTGAAACTTTTCGATTTTTCCCGACCTTTGGAGAAACAACTGGAGCCGCAGCCGCCTTCGCATTGTCTATTCCCGCGTTCGTGGCTTTTATTGGCATTCAGTGGTGGAGCAGCTGGTATCCAGGCGCTGAGCCGGGTGGCGGCGGATACAACGCGCAACGCATGATGGGAACTAGCAGCGAGCGCGACGCCACCTATTCTGCCCTGCTATTCACGATAGCCCACTATTGCATCCGGCCATGGCCATGGATCATTGTTGCCTTGGCCTCTCTGGTTCTGTATCCTAAATTGGTGGACTCACGGGAAGGCTTTGTGCTGGTTATGCGGGATGTGCTACCTGTTGGTGTACTTGGAATGGTTTTTGCCGCATTTCTGGCAGCTTTCATGAGTACTATTTCAACCCAGCTGAATTGGGGAGTCTCCTATCTGGTAAACGATTGCTGGCGAAGATTTATAAAACCGGACAGGAGCGAACGCCATTATGTACGTGTCGGGCGCGTATTTACTTTCGCGGTGGGATTCCTGAGCATTCTCCTGGCCACGCAGTTGGAATCTATCAGTCAGGCCTGGACACTGATCCTGACCGCATCTGCTGGATTAGGCACTGTTCTGATCCTCAGATGGTACTGGTGGCGAATCAACGCATGGAGTGAACTCGTCGCAACCTTGGCTCCCATTTTGCTGGTTCTGATGACGCTGATTGGAGTGCCTATTCCCGGACTTCAGGCCCCCTTCCCCTCCAATCTGTTTGTTGTGGTCGGACTCACAACTGCGTTATGGCTGACGGCAACCTTTTTAACCAAGCCAACGGATCAGTCCACACTTGAAAAGTTTTACAAACTTGTACGTCCGGCCGGTCCCGGCTGGACTTCCGTTGCGACACTGTATCCAGACATTCATCCAGACGCCACGATAAGCACCATGATTCGCCAATGGGCGGCTGGTGTTATAGTAGTATACGCCTGCCTGTTTACAACCGGTTATCTGATCCTGGGGAATATTTTGCCCGGTATCGTCGTACTGGCCGTTGCGGTGGTTTCAACGCTCTACTTGAGACAAACTTTCTCCTCGTCGTCTTAATCAGCTATACACTCACGAATGTCACAGCTAATCGTTGTTGGAGATCGCGTTTTGATCAAACCCGACCTTGGTGAACAACAGACAGAATCAGGACTGGTTCTGCCCGCCTCTGTTGCCGAACGAGATCGGATTGGATCTGGTGTAGTGGAAATGGTAGGCCCCGGTCACCTGATCCCGAACCCAGACTATTCCGAAAATGAACCCTGGGCCGAGCCGAAAACAATCGGAAGATACCTGCCCCTTCAGGCAGAGGTGGGGGACCGGGCTTTCTACCAGCGTAAGGAAACGATTGAGTTTACCTACAAGCACACCAAGTACATGATCGTGCCCCATCACGCCATACTCGTACTGATCAGACCGGATCACGAAGACATCATCGGCGAGCTTCTTGATACCGACACGCCGTAACCACCCAGACCTGCCGCTCAACCAGCATACTGCCCGTAGCCTGTTATATTGAGGAGGACGGCGAAAGTGGCGTGGGAGAGACTCGAACTCTCGACCTTGCGATTATGAGTCGCACGCTCTAACCTGCTGAGCTACCACGCCGAGCACTTGACTTCAACTGATCTTATCCAGGACTGGTTGCAACCACCAAACCAAGCCGGGGTACCAGGATACCCAACTTGGGTTGGTAGACATGCACTGGAGCAATATCATCGGGCAGGAAAAAGTCATTGAACTGTTGAAAAACAGCGTTGCCGCGGAACGTGTGGCTCATGCTTATCTGTTTCACGGTATTGATGGTGTAGGCAAACTTGCGACTGCGCTAGCGTTTGCGCGGGTATTACAATGTACAGGTTGCCATGATGATGCATCCTGCCAGTCCTGTCAATGGGCACTAAAGTTCCGGCATCCCGATATCCAAGTAATGATACCACAGCCAAGTGACGCTGACCCCGAGGATGTTGCCAAACGTTTAGCATTACTATCCCAGGATGAATATGCTGTTGCAGACTTCATCCGTGCCCCTTCTTTGAACCGAAAAAACGCCCCCAAATCTCTCAAGCAGCCATTCTACTCCATCGAAAGAATTAATCTGGAGTTACGCAACAAAATGATTATGCGGCCTCAGCAGGGTCGTTATCGGATTGCGATTATTCTTGATATACAAACGATCAACGAACAAGCGGCTAATGCTTTTCTAAAATTGCTCGAAGAGCCGGGGCCGGATACAGTATTTATCACACTTACTCGCCGCAAAAATTTACTGTTGCCAACTATTCTGTCTCGTTGCCAACACATATCATTTGACAGGCTTGCCACAGATGTCATCGCCCAAGCACTGCAAGAGCGCAAAAACATAGATGCACACCTCGCCGCAACTGTAGCGAATATATCTAATGGTTCCTATTCCCGTGCAGTGGAACTCGCTGAGAATGAAGACCTGAGGTATGATCGTGAACGAATCCTCGACTTTCTCCGTCTTGCATTTACGCAAAAGATCGGTCCAAAAATGGCACTTATTGAGGAGTTAAATCAGGCCGGTCGAAACCGTATCAAGAATCTACTTGAACTGCTCCTGGGTTGGATGCGTGATGTTTCACTCTACCGAACAGTTGGAGAAAACGCCCTAATCGTAAACCAGGATCAGCATGTTGAGATTGCTAAGTTCTGTGGAAACTTGGAAAATGCAGATCTGGATGCAATGATTCGCCTTATTGAAGAAGCCCGGCTGCTCACCGAATCGAATGTAAATGCAACGTTGCTTCTTATTAACCTGTCATCCAACCTCGGGCAAGCCATGCGCGGCCCGCATAGCGGTATGCTATTCAAGTCTCTCACAACCCCACAAAATGACTTTCAGGCATAACCAAGCACTTCTATTGAAGCCTACAAAAATCGAAAACCAACCTGCCACTGCATATCCCAACAGCTTGCGTATGAACGTTGTATGGTGCGAGGCGTAAATGCCGATTGAGTAATCGGGTTGATTATGGCATGTGGCTCAAACGGGGCTTGTGGGTGTAGCGGCAGCACCTTGGTAGGATATGGCGGCTGTAACGACAGTTGCCCGTCCGTTCAGATTTTTGACTGGTTACCAAAATCTTCAAAAGATCCTGGCCGAGATCAATGCGACCTGGTTCAAGTGGCATTCAAGGGGCGTCGAAGAAAAATCTATAGAAACAAACGTCACATCCCCCTTCGGGCAGGTGACGACGTGATCGTTTCTGAGCAACGCGGTCTGGATTATGGACAAGTTTCACTGACTGGCGAGCTCCTGCACCTTCACGCGAAAGAGCACCTGAATTATCACCAAATTCTTCGCCTGGCCTCTTCCAACGACCGAAATATACATTTGAAAAACAAGGCCTCCGAAAAGGATGCCTTAGCTACTGCAAGAAAAATTATCCGAAAGAAACAGGTCAAACTCAAGGTGGTGGATTCAGAATGGCAGTTTGATCGGAAACGGCTTTCAATTTTCTATACTTCCTCACAAAAGAAACTCCCCTTGGGACCGGTTATTGGAGATCTCCGAAAACATTTCGAGACACGTGTCGATTTCCGCCGTTTGAGGCCCCGTGAAGAAACCGCACGGATAGGAGGCCTCGGGGTATGCGGCCGGGAGCTCTGCTGCTCCTCCTGGATGCGCCAAATGCCCCCCGTGTCCATCCACTCTGCAAGAAAGACGCAATCCTACATTTCAGAGGAACAATTGCTAGGAAGATGCGGACAGCTCAAATGCTGCCTTAATTATGAACTCGAACACTATATGGAAACGCTTAAATCCTTCCCGCGAAAACATTCGCGCGTTTCCACAGCGAACGGGATTGGGAAAGTAATAGACAGAAACATATTTTCGCGTACGGTTCGGGTCCGATTGGATAAATTTTTTGTTGAAGAGTTTTCTCTCGAGGAGATTGAGTATCCCGTCAAAAAGCAGCACACTTGACTCGTGTGTGAAGGCATAGAAATCGCCTGTCTCCCGGCAACAACCCTCCAAAGGGCATTGCGGGAACGCAGACTGTCTCCCGTCGAGCTTGCCCGTGCCTGCCTCAATGTATATGAGAAACTCAATCCTGCACTCAATGCAATCGTAACCCTCAATGAGCGGGTGTTAGAGGAAGCACGCGCACTCGAAACCAAGCCTCCCAAAGGCCTCCTGTACGGGCTTCCCGTGGGTATCAAGGACACGACAGACACGCGCGAGTTACGCACAACGTACGGCTCACCGGCTTATCGTGATCATGTTCCTGATCGGGACGCTGAAATTGTTGCCCGACTTAAAGCTGCCGGTGCACTCATCCTAGGAAAGACCAATACTCCCGCATTTGCAGTTGGAGGTGAGACCACCAATGCGGTCTTCGGGGCAACCCGCAATCCATGGGACATTACACGGTCCCCAGGAGGCTCTACTGGAGGCGGGGCGGTAGCGGTCGCAACCGGCATGGTTGCCCTTGCAGATGGTACAGATCTGGGTGGTTCTCTCCGAATGCCCGCATCATTCTGTGGCATCGTAGGTTTGCGCCCCTCGCCAGGAATCGTTCCCGAGGATTCAGTGAGCTTTTTGCGGGATCGCTTGTCCGTTGCTGGAGGACTTGGCCGAACTGCGGGGGATGTCGGGCTCTTCATGCGTGCAGTTGCCGGGCCTTACGACGCAAGACCACTACCATATCCTGCCCATCATCCTGGTTTTGTACTACCTGAATTGAGAGCGAACATGCGACTTGGGTACTGTGATCACCTCACCGACTTTGAACCTGCGCCCATCGTTGCCGCTACTTGCCGCTCAGCTATCAACTCACTCAAATCACGGAGTATTTCAGTTAAATCCGTGGACCTAAGCCTAACAGATGCTCCTCGCGCATTTGCCGTTCTTCGTGCACACCATCTGCTGGCTGTTCACAGAAACAGATTGAACCAACCTGAGGCAGCAGGTGAACACCTGACCCAAAACCTCAGCGAAGCACAAAGTTACAGCGCACTGAATTTAGCCGACGCGGAGCTTATTGTTGATAGAATTTTGCGGACCTTCCGAAGGGTTTTCCAGGAAGTGGACTTTTTGCTGACGCCTACAACCACCGTTCTCCCGTTCAGGCTAGTGGATGGCTATCCTCGCCGGATCGAAAACACAGTATTATCTACCTACTACGACTGGTTTGCACCAACCTCCGTACTTTCGCTTACCGGCTTACCGGTCGCAAGTGTCCCCTGCGGACTGAGCCCTGAGGGGCTCCCCGTCGGTATACAGATAGTCGGCAAACCCTGTCAGGAGGCAGCAGTACTCGCTTTGGCAACCCTAATGCAGGAACGATGCCCGATAAGCTTGCCGCCTATTCTTCAGCAGCTCTAGCTGCATCGGCTACCACCTGTTCCTGCACATTCCTCGGCATGGCCTGATAATGACTGAAGCGAGCACTGTGAATACCTCGCCCCTGAGTCATTGACCGGACTCGCGTAGAATACTGATATAGCTCCGCCTCAGGTACCTGCGCAAGAATGATCTGCATACTTCCCCCAGCTTCCATACCCTTGATTGTTGCACGACGTCCATTCAGGTCTCCCATAATATCTCCCGTGTACGCATCGGGAATCGTTACCCTCACATCATGAATGGGCTCCAGGATCACGGGCTTGGCTTTTCGGAACGAGTCACGGAACCCGAAGCGAGCGGCAGTACGAAAGGCATTCTCGTTTGAGTCAACCGAATGCATACCTCCGTCATAAATCACGAAGCGAACATCTCCGACCGGGTAACCGGCTACCGGCCCCTTCTGCATGCCTTCCAGCACCCCTTTCTGAATGGCGCCAAAAAATCTTCGCATATCAATCACACCGCCAACAATGCCGTCAATGAACTCAATAGTGGATCCCCAGCCCGTCGTAGACTGTACTGTGTTGCGCACTGAGATATCTGGACGCTTCTTGAATTCGCCTTCCAGAGGCTCAATCAGGACCGAAATATCTGCGAACTGCCCTGCCCCTCCTGTTTGCTTCTTGTGCCTATAGGACGCCCGTGCTTCGGTCGTCACTGTTTCCCGATATGCTACGCGTGGCCGACTAAAGTCTACCTCAACATTTACCTTGGATTTGAGCCTATACTGGGCCACCTTCAAGTGCATAGATCCCTGTCCCCCCAAGCTTATCTGACTCAAATGTGGCTCGTGTACGACCACAAGTGAGGGATCTTCTGCTGTGATTTGATGCAAACCCTGGGCCAGCTTATCCTCTTCACCTTCCGCTTTCGGTCGGATTGCCTCCCTATAACGCGGTTCAGGGAAAGGGATTGGTTTCACTAGAACGCGATGACCCTTTTTGCGAAGCGTATTGTTGGTGTGGGTATCGCGTAGCTTGACCAGCGCTCCCAGATCACCTGCCACCATACGCGGCACAGTCTCCCTATCTCTTCCGCGTAGTACGTAGAGTTGTCCTAGACGCTCATTAGTCCCGGAACTCCCATTTTCCAGATCCATTCCGGGTTCAATCGCACCACTGCACACACGGAAGAAAGAATAATCACCAACATGATGTTCGGCCATCGTACGATAAACAAATACTACGGGACCAGCATCAACGTCAGCATCAAGAGCCTCGCCATTCTCCACTGGAACTGAGGGTGCAGCCAGCGGTGAGGGCAGTACATTGTTTATAAAACTCATCAAACGCGCAGTACCCGTGTTTGCAGCGGCGGCCGTACAGAAAACCGGATACAATGAACGTGATAGCATCGCCTCCCTAAGTCCGGAACGCATATCTTCCTCACTCAACATCTCTTCTTCGAGATATTTGTCCATTAACTCCTCATCGTTAACCGCAATGTCCTCTGCCAATGCATTATGCAACTCTTCGGCACGCTCGAGAAACTCTTCGGGAATCTCACTGACGGTTGGTGGACCTTGGACGCCCGGATCGAAAGTTAGCTGCTTCATGACCAATACATCAATTAGTACATTCGGCGCACCCCCGGGAAACTGCACCACGGTTACTCCCACACCGAAACGATCCCTCATTTGTTCAATCAATGATTCCACATCAGCCTGTGCACGATCAATCTGGTTGATCACGAACATAGCAGGTTTCTCATTTTCAGCAGCTGCACTCCAGGCTAGCTCTGTACCAACTTCAACTCCCTCCTGGGCATTCATTACAAATATGGCAGTATCCGCCACACGTACAGCAGCAACTACCTCTCCTACAAAATCAGGGTATCCCGGCGTATCAATGATGTTGATCTTGTGCCCCTCCCATTCCGCATGCAGAAGGGATGAAAAGATGGACATCTGGCGCTCTTTTTCGCTTGGCTGGTAGTCACTTACCGTTGACCCCTCCGTAATTGTCCCCAGACGTCGCGTTTTGTTACTGACATATAGCATAGATTCAGACAAAGTGGTCTTTCCACTCCCCTGATGACCTACGAGAACAACATTTCGGATGTGATCCGTACTATAGACTCTCATCGGGTTTTATTGCTTGATTACCTCTGTGCATGTTTTGCAACCGAAATATACGCTTGGGCGAAGAATCTACACACTTGAAAGACGATCACTGCATCCAATGGAGAACACACTTGGTTAGAGCAGTTTAACCGGGTTTACTCCACTCCAATCAATGGCTTGGTTTCACAGAACAAAAAAGGGCATTCTGACCAAAGGCAACGGGAAGAGCAAAATGCCTGAAGGGCAATGGGAAAAGTGCCCGAATTGTGGAGCCATCAACAATCAGCGAGAGCTTAAAGCCAGTTTGAGGGTCTGCCCAAAATGCGGCCATCACTATCGTATGAATCCTGAGGGTTACTTCGCGCTGCTGCTGGACGAAGGATCCTGCGAATTTCAGGACCGGGATATAACTGCGAAAGATCCCCTGGGGTTTACAGATAGGAAGAAATATTCAGACCGACTCAATACTACTCGCAATAAGACCGGGCTGTCAGATGCTGTGCAAGCGGCCTTGGGAAGAATGGAGCGACACTCCGTATCCATAGCAGCTATGGATTTCAGGTTTATCGGGGGATCAATGGGCTCTGTTGTCGGGGAAGTCATCGCGCGCACCATTCGCCGCGGGATTGATCAGAACTTACCGGTAATCATCATCGCACAAAGCGGAGGGGCTCGTATGATGGAAGGCGCGCTCAGCCTTATGCAAATGGCCAAGACCAGTGCTAACCTTGCCAAACTGCATGAAAAAGGCATCCCCTATCTCTCGGTATTAACCAACCCCACAACTGGCGGCGTAAGTGCTTCCTTCGCAATGCTGGGCGACATTAACATTGCAGAACCTGGAGCGCTCATCGGCTTTGCAGGCCCCCGGGTGATTCGGGAAACTATTGGACAGGACCTCCCCAAAGGTTTCCAGAGTTCAGAATTTCTTCGCGACCACGGTTTTATCGATGCCGTCGTGGACCGACGGGAACTCCGCGGTAAGTTGATTCATCTACTGGACCTTCTTCAAGAATAATCTAGCGTAGATTGATGCGGATGGTGATCAAGTGCCTGGAGGATTACGACGCGATAAGTTCTTATGCCGCTGATATTGTGGCCGCTGCCATCCTCGAAAAACCAACTGGCGTTTTTGGGTTTGCCACCGGCAGTACGCCCGTTGGACTCTACAAATCGCTTATAGCGCGTTACCAGCGCGGAGAAATTTCCTTCAGCATGCTTACCACGACGAATCTGGACGAATACGTTGGTCTCTCCGCAGACCACGAGCAATCTTACCGGTTCTTCATGCAGCGCCACCTTTTCGGACGTGTAGATGTGCAACCGGAACGCATTTACTTCCCACCGGAGTCCGGGGATCCGTTTGCCTTTGATGACCTTATTCAGAGCAAAGGAGGGATAGACTTGCAAATTCTGGGTTTGGGCAGCAATGGCCACATTGGCTTTAATGAACCTGGATCTGCATTTGACTCACGCACCCGTGTAGTAGGGCTTGCATCCTCAACGATTCGTGATAATGCACGATTTTTTGAGCACTCAAGAGACGTACCGCGCCAAGCGGTAACCATGGGGATCAGGACGATACTGGAAGCCCGTCAAATCCTCCTGTTGGCTTCCGGGGCGAATAAGGCCGAAGCAGTAGTCCGCAGTCTTGAGGGTCCTCAGACAGAAAACGTTCCCGGCAGTTGCCTGCAATCTCATCATAATGTGACTGTTTTACTGGATGATGCAGCGGCAGCTGGACTTACTCGTAATGAGAAATAAAGATTTAGTGTACTCGTGATACTCATACTAAAACCAGATACGGATCCAGAATCATCCGAATACGCATTGTTGATGCGCTACCTGGATTCGCTTGTGAACATAACCCATCGGGCGCGCCACGTCCAAGGAGTTGATCACCGATTGACCGAGATATATCTCCTGGGAAATACAAAAGCCCTAGCGATGGATTTCATGCGAAGCCTGCCCTGCGTTAAGCGGGTGATTCGTGTGCAGGAAGCATACCGGGTACTTGGTCGACATGGTCAGGAAGACTTTCCTCACCAGTTTGAATACAACGGGGTTACCTTCGATCAAAAAAGCCTACACGTTTTTGCCGGTTTGTGTGCAGTAGACACCCCAGAACACGTAGAGCTAATGATGAAGGCCCTACAAGAGAATGGGCAGGTATGCACCCGCATGGGAGCGTACAAGCCTCGTACAAGCCCGTACTCTTTCCAGGGGCATGGTAAAGATTGCCTACCCTATGTCTTTGAACTGGCCGGCAAATATGGTATACGGATCATCGCCATGGAGGTCACACATGAGTCTCATATCGAAGAAATCGACAAAACACTCGAAGATACGGGCCATCCATGCGGCGTCCTGCTTCAAATCGGCACGCGCAACACGCAAAACTTTGAATTGCTCAAGTGTGTGGGCCGCCAGGATGAGTATCCCGTTCTGATCAAACGGGGATTTGGAATTACGCTGAATGAATCTTTGAACGCCGCGGAATACCTGGCCAGCGAAGGCAATCGCCGCGTAATCTTTGCTCTGCGCGGCATGAAGAGTAACCTTGGAGATCCGCATCGAAATTTTGTGGACTTCTCACATGTTCCAGTTGTACATCGACTCACCCGCATGCCAGTATGTATTGACCCGTCCCACTCGGTCGGTACTCGCCAAAAAAGCCCAGACGGCCTGATGGATGTCATGCATGTGACTGCACAAGGAGTGATCGCAGGGGCTAACATGGTGCTGGTGGATTTCCATCCCAGGCCTGCCAAAGCACTAGTAGATGGCCCTCAGGCACTGTTGCTTGACGAGCTTCCCTTATTTCTTGAAGATGTACGGATCGCACGCGAAGCTTACTTAAAGCGTGTCGCACTCTTCCAACCAGATTGATAATCCTTCCCCGGCCTCGCAATACATCTGTTGTGAGGGGCACAAGGGGGTGCTCCTCGGCTTTCTCTATTGAGCAAAGTCAATCCATACGTCACCCCATGTTGAGAAGATGAAAATCGCAATCAAGAGATATATTACTTCCCAAGACGGTTTTCTTCCCCCCGAAACTGCACATAGTCTAAGAACAGTTGGAGTTGCACGGCAATCCTTAGTAACTAAAGGATTTGAATCTTTATTTGGAAACTGGTGTGGGCAGTAATCAATTGAATTTGGACGTCGTGCCTTGACCGATATGGCGTTGGTCGATGTGGAAAAATTCTACTCCGCGACAGACACATAACCTCATCGAAAAGACACTCACTTCACTATGCCCAATCTCATGTCAGTTGAACGACTTGTACGTCTGTATGAGTCGGACTACCCTGAATCACTCCTTTCAACCACACGGGGACTCATCAGTACGAATGGAATCCTCGGGATCATCATCAACTAATCGCGACTTATTTACAATAATTATGAACGGATCTCTTGCCTTATATGTGTTTTCTTTCTTTGCAGTATCCACGACTTGGGCCAATCCCACCCAATTGGCAGATGGGTTTGGCAGAGCGATTGCTACTGGAGATGGGTATCTTTTTGTATCAGGATCGGCTGGGTTTGATGCCCGTGCAATGGTGCATGTTTATGTGCGGGAAGATGACCAGAATTGGGTTTGGAAAGACTCCTTGCATGTAGGAGGCGGACACGGCCATACAATGGGATACGGGGCCGGAACCCTGGCAGTCTCGGAACGATCTGTCGTGTATGTATTTGAGCTAGATCCTGAGACAGACCGTTTTGTGCAGACAGGTCGGCTGGGGTCAAAGTACTTGAACACGTTTGGCAGCACTCTTGCGTTGGATGATGGATGGATTGCTGTAGGCTCCTCACAGTCTAATGGATCCACGGCCAATGTCCACCTCTTTCGGAAGAATTCGGAAGGAACTTGGGTCAGGAGGTCTATTCTTGAAGAACCTGGAGGGCCAGCTGCATCCATGTATGGGATTGCACTTTCGATGGACCAGGGGCGGCTCCTGATCGGTTCGCCCGGAAATTGTACAGCATACCTATACGAGTATCAAGCCGGCGAATGGGACTTGTCCGCAACGCTGGCCTGTGGAGAACTAGGTGCGGAATCCATGTATGGAATGACATTGGACTTGAAAGGGGGGCGCGCAGTGATCGGAGCCCCCCGACACAATTCTGGAAAAGGTGCAGTCTTTGTCTGGCAACACGGGGAAGGTTCACAATGGGAAAAAATGAAGATTCTTGCTCCGGAAGAGGATGCCCTTGGGTCACTTTTTGGTTCACAAGTCAAGATTCAGGACCCTCTGCGAGTCATTGTTGGAATGCCCGTATTTGGATTCCCCATGTTTGGAGGGTACGGTGACACAGAAGATAATTTGCGGATCTACACCGTTCGGGAAGATGAGAATTCGGAGCCTGAGTATACTACAGTTCCAGGAATCGTTGTCGCAACTAGATCCACGATTGCCATAAATGGAAGTATGATGGCAATTGGATTCCCGGATGATGCGTACGGAGAAGGAAGCGCTGAACTGCTGGAATTCAAGAGCGGAGCATGGGAGGTCGTCCAAGAACTCTTTAATGCTGAACACATGCCTCGTAAAGCCAACATCCAGTGTAATGACGGGCGGGCAGGGGTGTTTGATTGCGGGCATGTGGATCTAGCTTCGTTTCTGCCGAATGAAGAAATGGGGATGAATCGAGGGGTGCGTCTGAGCGATGTATGGGGATGGACAGATCCCGAAACCGGAATTGAATATGGTTTGATCGGCCATCTCGAAGGGACGGTCTTCATTGATTTGAGTATTCCATCAAGTCCCAAGTATCTGGGTACCCTGCCTCGGACTCAAGGCTCACCCGGAAGCACCTGGCGGGATATCAAGGTGTATAAGGACCACGCATTTATCGTCGCCGATGGTGCCCGGGAGCATGGCATGCAAATCTTTGACCTAACACAACTTAGAGGGCTCGTAGATCCTCCAGTGGAATTTGAATCAACTGCACATTACGACCGCATCCATAGTGCTCACAATATTGTTATCAATGAAGAGACCGGGTTTGCCTTTGCGGTCGGAGCTTCCGCAGGAGGAGAAACCTGTGGCGGAGGGTTGCACATGATTGATATCCGTGAACCCCTAAATCCCGTATTTGCCGGGTGCTTTGCTGACGTGACAACTGGACGTCGTAAGACCGGATACAGTCATGATGCGCAGTGTGTGATTCACAGTGGTCCAGACACCGATTACACCGGACGTGAAATATGCTTCGGTGCAAATGAAACGGCGATCAGTATATCAGATGTGACAGATAAAGAAAACCCGGTTGCAATCGGAACAGGTTCCTATCCAGATGCTACGTACGTGCATCAGGGCTGGCTAACAGAAGATCATTCCTATTTTTTCCAGAATGATGAGCTTGATGAAATGCGCGACACGGTTGATAAAACGCGCACCTTGATTTGGGATGTGAGTGATCTAAGTGACCCAATCATGATTCGTGAATTCTATGGGCCTACTTCAGCATCGGATCACAATCTGTACATACACGGTAATCTGATGTACCAGGCCAACTACAAAAGTGGATTGCGCATTATTGATGTATCCTCGCCAGAGGATCCTGTTGAGATTGGATACTTCGACACCACCCCGCATGGGACTGATGAGCCCGGATTTGATGGAACCTGGAGCAGCTATCCATACTTTGAGAGTGGAATTATTGTTGTGACAAGTATCAGAGAAGGAGTGTTCATTTTGAAGAAGCAGCCCGCAGATATTTAGGCACAACTCTTGAAAATTCTATCGTTCGGAGGTGAGTATTGCTCTGGGAGGTCTAAACGCATACTTTGTGGGTTGCAGGAGAATTGCAAGTCCCTCAATTTAGAGACCACGAAACAGAGCCTTATGTCAATGACATGTCAGGTCGACTGTTGGAAATACGGGCTGGTGTGAAGTTCCGGGCTGTTAGATAATTGCGTAGGGCTCTTCGAAAGTATCCGGTCGAAATTGAAGACGCTGCAGCGGCTTTGGTAAAGTCGTTCGCGTTCTCAATTCCCAAATCCTTACTATCGAATCCAAGTCGGGTTTTGGGCCGAATTCTCGTATACAACCGGTAGAGTCTTCAATTAAGCGAATCAGGATCGTGTAGTGCGACACGAAAATCAAAAGAACTTCAACTTGAAGTCTGCTCACACTCTGTATAGACGGTCTCGGCACGCTTAATAAGCGTCTCTATTGCATTCAAGCCCTTATGCCAAAAAACTGGATCCTGCAAGTCCACACCCATGCGAGCAACAAGCTTGTGTGGCCAGTCCGAACCGCCTGCCCGCATGAGCTCAATGTACTGACCAGGAAATGCATCCTGAGACTCCAAATAGCGGGCATACAGGGCCAACACCAGCAGCTCACCGAATGCATAGGCATACACGTAACCAGGAGTATGCAAGAAATGCGGGATATAGCTCCACCAACGACGATAATTGTCAGTCAGTGTGACACTGTCTCCAAACATTGCTGACTGGGTTGATATCCAGTACTCGGCAAATGTATCTGCGGAAAGCTCTCCGTGGTTGCGCCTGGCGGTATGGATCTCGACCTCAAAGCGGTTCATGGCAATCTGGCGAAATACGGTCGCCATAGTATCGCCGATCTTGCTAATTAATAGTGCCAGCACACTGCGCGGATCTGACTCCTCTGCTAACAATCGCTGAAAAACTAGCATCTCACCGAAAACAGAGGCCGTCTCCGCTGTGGTCAGTGGCGTGCTGGCCTGCAAGTATCTCTGGTCTCTAGATAGGAATTGATGCACACCATGCCCTAACTCATGTGCAAGTGTTTGTACATCACGCACACGTCCGGTATAATTCAGCAATACATAGGGATGTGCACTGGGAACTGCGCCATGACTGAACGCCCCTCCCTGCTTACCGTCTTTCACGGGCGCATCGATCCATTTTTCTTCAAAGAAACGTTCCGCGATTTGGCCCAAGAGTGGATGAAATTCCCCGTAGCCTTCCAGCGTAATCTGTTTTGCACTGTCCCATGTGTAATACGCTTCACTTTCACCAACCGGAGCGTACCGGTCATAATCATATAGTGGGCTCAGACGAAGAATCCTGCTTTTAAGATCATAGAAACGGGCCACCAAGTCATAGCGGCTCACTACAGCAGCTATCAGGGCCTCCGCAGTCTCATCAGATATCTCGTTGCTGATATTGCGGGCCCTGAGCCAGTGCGGCAGACTCCTCATACGGTCGGTAGCAGCTTTGTCCGCCAGAATCGTGTTGAAAATATACGTGAGGGTGTGCTCCTTTGCGGCGAGCCCTTCGGTAAAGCTGTCTGCCGCCTCCTTACGCAATTCCCTGTCCTGTCCATGCAATTTTGCAAGTATGTGCTCCTGGGACAGCTCTTCTCCACGTAGCGTGAAGCGCATCCGACTGGTAGTTTCGGTGAAATAGCGCATCCATGCAGATCTGCCTGTCACGTGTGTTTCTGCAAGCACTTGCTCCTCTAGTTCGGACAGCGTATGGTCCTTGAACAATCGCTCACACTCGAGAAAGTGACGATATCCAGCAAGGGTATCCTCCTTCATCAGGGCCTCCGCTTGCTCGTCATCCACCTTCACCCACTCTAGGCCAAAAAAAAGCAGCACCTTCCCAATTTTGGTACAGGTCTCGCGGACATATTGCAGGAGTGCTCCACGCTCTGGATCGTGCGTAGCCGTTGCCCAGTACAGATAAGCGTAAGTCATTGCCCGGCCAGACCGCTCTTGGAGCTGCTCATACTCCGCAATTGCTTTCTGCAACTGGGATGCCTCAAGATCTGATATTCGCCCCCGCCAGGTCTCAGAGAAACGCTTGGCAGTGTCGTACAATGCTGTTAAGTCCTGCCTTAGAGCATTTTCATCTTCGAACAGATGCGTCAAATCCCAGTGTACATTCTCTGCACCGGTCGGTCGATTGCTCATGTATCAAGTAAAAATTTGGAGCACATAGAACCTTGAATCCTGATAATTGTTGTAGAAATCATTGCAAGCAATCCTTTGGTACACTCCCATGTCATACCGGTCAATTGATTCTACCGATGGACTCCAGGATGCCCTTGATCAATCTCAGTCGGAACCCATCGTACTATTCAAGCACAGTAATACCTGTGATCTTTCCGCGATGGCAAGACAGGAAATGGTCTCGATTGATATCCCTGTTTTTGAGCTTGTCGTTCAAACTGCACGGCCTCTGTCCAACCACATTGAAGCTCACTTTGGAATTCGACACGAATCTCCACAAGTAATTCTTCTCTCTGAGGGCAAGGCAATCTTCAATGCATCCCACCGGGCCGTAACCGCGGATAACATTCATTCAGCAGTCAGTCCGCTACTGGCATCTTGAGATTTGCAACCTGCTTACTGCTCCTTGCTGTCTGCATCGCATGCAATCCGCCTGAGCAGGAAGCAATACCGGGCGTATCTGTGCGCCCTGCCCCTGACTTTACGCTGAAAACGCTTGAGGGAGATTCATTGCAATTGTCCTCATTAAAGGGGCGTACGGTGCTTTTGAATTTCTGGGCCACATGGTGTACTCCCTGTCTTCAGGAGATGCCAATGTTAGCTCGGCTGCACCGTGAATGGGAGACGCGCGGCGTCACGGTTCTCGGCATATCTCTAGACTCTGGAGATACCGAAATTATTACCCACTATACCAATAGACTGGGAATACCCTATCCAATCCTCCTTGGCAGCGACGCAGTCGCAACCGCCTATAGAGTAATCGCACCGCCTGCCACCTACGTGATTGACGTAGACGGTATGATCACAAATCATATCACCGGCCTCGTAAACATGGAGGAACTTGAAGCTACACTGAAAACGCAGCTGAAATCCCAGGTTCGATAGAACCGTTATGCTTCCAGGTTGGCAACCGGATCTTTCAACCCGAGCTTTGTGCGTACGGCTGACTTGATCAGCTCATAATCCTCCGGATTATCCACGAGCCATCTTTTTGCCTGCTCTCGCCCCTGTCCCATCCTCACATCTCCATAGCCATACCACGAACCGCTCTTAGCAATTAGATCATAACTCACCGCCAGGTCCACGAGCTCTCCCGCTGACGAGATTCCCTCTCCGTACACGATATCGAATTCAGCCTTGCGAAAAGGCGGAGCCACCTTGTTTTTAACAACTTTTACGCGCGTCCGATTGCCAACAACCTCTGTTGCGCTCTTGATCGCACCAATGCGGCGGATATCCAGTCTGACCGAACTGTAGAATTTAAGGGCTTTTCCGCCTGGTGTAGTTTCCGGGTTCCCAAACATAACCCCGATTTTCTCCCGAAGCTGATTGATAAAGATCAACACGGCCTTTGAGCGGCTGACGATTCCGGTCAACTTCCGTAATGCCTGACTCATCAGGCGGGCCTGCAACCCAACATGAGCGTCTCCCATGTCGCCCTGGATTTCGGCTGAGGGAACCAATGCCGCTACAGAATCAACAACAATCATATCCAGTGCACCGCTCCTGACAAGTGTCTCACAGATGTTCAAGGCCTGCTCTCCCGTGTCCGGCTGGGACATCAGCAATTGGTCAATATCCACACCTAGCTGTTCTGCATAGGAGGGATCGAACGCATGCTCTGCGTCAATGAATGCACATTGTCCACCCAGCTTCTGTGCTTCGGCCAGACAATGGATAGAAAGTGTAGTCTTGCCCGAGGATTCGGGTCCATATATTTCTACCACTCGACCACGCGGGATTCCTCCTACACCAAGGGCGGCATCCAGTGCAATCGATCCCGTCGGGATTGCTTCTACCTGTACAGGTGGCGCGTCCCCCATCCGCATGATGGAGCCCTTACCATGCTGTCGTTCAATCTCCTTGATTGCAAGATCCAGCGCTCGTTTCTTTGGATTTCTCTTTTCAGTCATAACCTTCTTCTCGTAATTTTTCCCAAAAATACAACTCTGACGGTTGATACAGCTAAAAGTCCTGTTACGATTGTAACAATATCAGACGCATAAAATTTATCGCAGCGATTGCGCTTTTTTCCTTATTTCGCCGACGACCCCGTCCAAACTGATGTTTGACGGCCCGGGTGCCTTGGTCGTCTGCATACCCAATCCAGACCGTGCCAACCGGTTTCTCTTCAGTCCCACCTGAGGGACCCGCGATTCCTGTCACAGACAGGCCCAAATCACTCCCCAGACGTGCACGCACACCTTCTGCCATTTGCATAGCAACAGGTTCACTGACAGCGCCGAATTGTTCCAGCGCATCCGCATCAACCCCTAGTTGATGTTGTTTGACAACATTTGAGTAGGCCACAACACCACCCATTACATAGCTTGACGACCCCGAAATATTTGTCAACTTGTCCAATACCAAACCACCTGTGCAACTCTCGGCAACCGCAACGGTAAGGCCGCGCCACTTCAGGAGATGCCCTACAACACCTTCCAGCGTATCATCGTCACAGCCGTATACCGCTACTCCAAGCTTTACACGAACATATCTCTCCGCTGCATCAAGACGATCACTAGCGTCCTCTCCCGTGACGGTCAGCCTTATTCGGACGCCGTGTAATCTGGGCAGGTACGCAACAACAACACCAGGGTCCAATAGATGAGACTCGGACTCAATCTGACGTTGAACCGTAGTCTCCCCCACTCCTGCGGTCAGTAGCGTACGTTGTTCAATTACTGAACGGCCCCTTAATGCACGAATTCGGGGGATCACGTGCTCAGAAAAAATCGCCCTCATCTCATGAGGTACCCCTGGCATGAGAACGACTATACTTCCGGTATCTCCTTCATACCAAAGTCCAGGAGCTGTTCCCCTGGAGTTGGGTAGCACTTCAAACCCGTCTGGAACACTGGCAACACGCTCAGAACCGGCAGGCACATCCCGGCCCAACAGTGCAAATCGACGCTTAATTGCGGCAAGCACATCAGCATCTACGCTGAGATTCGATCCTATCAATGCTGCGGCGGCTTCCCTGCTAACATCATCAGGAGTAGGTCCCAGGCCACCAGTTAACACAGTTAGTCGACCGTGCTGCATACCCTCTGCAAGCGCTCCCCTAATGGCCTCCTTGTCGTCACCAACAGTCAATGTCCGCACAACGGGGATGCCAAGTCGCGTCAACTCTGCCGCAAGGTATGCAGCATTTGTATCAAGAACCTGACCTATAAGGAGTTCTTCACCTACGGTTACGATGCTCGCGATGAGCTTTGTCACGCCACTTACCTCCAATTTGCGAACGTCCAGGCCTGATAGCTGTTACGCCATTCCCGCAGTGTTTCCACCATTTCGGGGCCCCAATACCCGGTCTCAAGCCCTTCCACCAGCAGCGTGTCAAAGCTGGACAATGTTACAAGCGGAGATCCCTTTTCCGCAAACCGTTCGGCAACGCCGTCCAATTTATAGGTAAAGATCGCCAGCGTAGCTACCGGCATAAAACCGGTTGCGTTCTTTACGGCCTCGGCAGCCTGTATGGCTGAAAGGCCCGTAGCGACCAAATCCTCAATCATAAGAACCCTTGTCCCCTCAGCGAGGGACCCTTCAATCTGGTTTTGGTGCCCATGACCTTTCGGCTCTGGCCGGACATAAACCAGGGGAAGGGATAGGCGATCTGCTAAGAACGCGGCGTGAGCGATTCCAGCCGTTGCTACACCTGCCACGCAGTCAAATTCGAGACCCGCAGCTTTTTCTGCGAATCCATCCGTCAGCATTCTGCGAACCTCTGGATACGAAAGCGTGAGACGGTTATCACAATAAAACGGTGCCAACATTCCAGAGGCCCAAACAAACGGTTCCCCCTTCGAAACGGCTGCCGCTCCGATCCTCAGCAGCTCTCGAGCCACTCGAGACGCAATAGGTAATGGTTGCTTGATTATTTCACCCAGTTTCTTGGTTGGAAGTAAAGTAATCCCGTCAAACTCGTCACGGCTACCAACAAAATCATGAATCCATACATAAACCACCCCCCTAGCAGTTCACTAGCGAGCGGCGCAGTACTGGATATATGACTTAATACTAGCAACAGTAAAAATAAACCTAAAAATATCAATTGTAACGCAGTCTTGGCCTTAGCAGTCCGTATAGTGCGAAGAGCTCGTCCACTAGACTCTGCGACCATACGCAACACAGTCACCAGCACATCACGCAATGCAATGATACCTACTGCCCACCAAGGTACCTGTTGCGGATACAACAAAGCTAGCGCGACAAAGGTGCCCAGCACCAGCACCTTGTCTGCGATGGGGTCAAGGAGGCGTCCCAGGCGACTGTTCATTTCCAGCGCACGGGCAATATACCCGTCCGCAAAATCTGACAATGCCCCAAGGATAAACAGGGCGAAGGCAAGCGAATGCGACCACATCGTTTCTCGAAAAAGAAAAACGATGACTAAGGGAGTGACCACAATGCGAAATATTGTAATGGCATTGGGTATGAACCGCATGGCGCAACTGCACAGAATCCCCCATTGTACCCGAATCATTGTCGCGCGTTCATGGCCAGATATGGACATAACTGACGCGTAAATGTGCCATTCTGTCCAATTGTAGCCATGGCCGGATTATTGTTCGCTACGGTTGTGTTCACATTATTGACAACAAACTCCAACAAAAAGAAATGAGCAAGATTATTGGAATTGATCTGGGAACCACAAACTCTGTCGTCGCTGTCCTGGAAGGAGGCGAACCCAAGGTCATTGAAAATACCGAAGGCGGGCGCACAACCCCGTCGGTCGTGGCTTTCAAGAAAGACGGTGAGCGACTTGCTGGAGGCCCCGCCAAAAGGCAGGCGGTTACCAATGCCGAGAATACCATCTTCTCGATCAAGCGCTTTATGGGCCGCAGTTATTCTGAGGTGCCGGGCGAGCTCAAGACTGTTCCTTATAAGGTTGTAAAAGGAGAAGGCGGAACCGCCCGCGTGAGTATTGAGGACAAGACCTACACGCCGCAGGAAATTTCGGCAATGATACTGCAGAAGCTCAAGAGCACTGCAGAAGATTATCTGGGAGAAAAAGTCACGGAGGCAGTCATTACCGTACCTGCCTACTATAACGATGCCCAGCGGAAAGCAACCAAAGAAGCGGGGCAGATTGCGGGATTGAATGTTCGGAGAATCATCAACGAGCCTACTGCGGCTGCACTCGCTTACGGCCTTGGAAAGCAGCAGCAAGATCGTACGATTGCGGTATACGATCTCGGAGGAGGAACCTACGATATCTCCATCCTCGAACTTGGGGGCGGCGTCTTTGAAGTCAAATCAACAAACGGCGATACGCATCTCGGTGGCGATGATTTTGATCAGCAGCTGATCAACTATCTTGCCGACTCATTCCAGCAGACTGAGGGCGTAGACCTGCGCGCCGACAAAATGGCGCTCCAGCGACTGAAAGAAGCCGCAGAGAAGGCCAAAATAGAACTCTCAAGCAGTACGCAGACCTCAGTCAATCTGCCGTTCATTACTGCAACCGCAGATGGTCCAAAACATTTGACCGACACGCTTTCAAGGTCAAAAATCGAGCAACTGATCGGCCACTTGGTGAAGCGCACTGTCGCTCCAATGGAGAAAGCCCTGGAGGATGCCAAACTCAATCGAGATCAGATTGACGATGTGATCCTGGTTGGCGGTTCTACGAGGATTCCTCTTGTACAAGAGACCGTTAAGAAATTCTTCGGCAAGACACCGAACAGATCTGTTAATCCAGATGAGGTTGTGGCGATGGGCGCGGCTATCCAGGGTGGTGTGCTGTCTCAGGATATCAGTGACGTGCTGCTCCTTGACGTAACCCCGCTGAATTTGGGGATCGAAACGCTGGGCGGAGTTATGACAACGCTGATTGAAGCAAATACAACTATCCCAACACGGAAGCAGGAAATGTTCTCAACTGCAGCTGATAATCAGCCTTCGGTGGAGATCCATGTACTGCAGGGTAACCGGGATCTGGTAATTCACAACCGAACTATCGGAAAATTTCACTTAGATGGAATTCCTCCGGCAAGGCGTGGAATACCACAAATAGAGGTCGCCTTTGATATGGACGCAGACGGAATACTGAACGTGAGTGCAAAGGACAAGGCTACAGGCAAGGAGCAGTCCATACGCATCGAAGCATCCAGTGGGCTTTCGGAAAGAGAGATTGAGGAAATGAAACAGCAGGCCAAAGAAAATGCGGCCGAGGATAAACAGCGGCGTGAGGAGATTGAACTGCTCAATAAAGCGGATACGCTGATTTATACTTCCAAAAACAATCTCTCCGAGTACGGAGAAAACCTTCCTGACGAGAAAAAAGCAAAGATAACTTCTGCGCTGGAGCGCCTGGAGGGACTGCACGAATCCAAGAATTTTGGAGAACTGGAGAGCGGCATTGATCAGCTCAATGAGGCCTGGACAGAAGCGAGTCAGGAGATTTATGCTGCACAGCAGGCGAAAGCCCAAGAAACTACCGAGGCTACATCAGACAATGGACAGACCTCCGAGGAGGACGTGATTGATGATGCCGATTTTGAGGTTGTTGATGACGAAAACAAGTAGTCTCTAGACACTGTCGGGATAGAACAGTCGCCGGGCTGTGGCGGAAGTGACCTCCGCCACCTCGGCGACTGTGCAGTTATATATTTCTGCAATTTTCTCGGCAACTAGTTTTACCCTGGCCGGCTCATTGCGCCTGCCCCTGTATGGAACCGGTGTCATGTAGGGAGCATCTGTTTCGAGTACGATCTGATGCAACGGAACATCGCGCAGCATATCCGCAACACCGGAGTTCTTGAAGGTCACCGCACCGCCAACACCTATCAGAAACCCTAGTTTGGCTGCAGCTTCCGGTAACCAGTCTGGACCAGTAAAGCAGTGGAATATCCCGCGCGCGCGTCCATCATCGAATGGAGGCAATTCCCGCTCAAGTATTCGGACGGCGTCGCGATGAGCATTGTATTGATGCCGCTTATCCCTAAGATGTATAATCAAAGGCAGTTCAGTCTCCGCAGATAACCGAATATGTCGAGCAAAAAAATCGGGCTGCCTTTTGTCGAAGTACTCGTCCCAGTAGTAATCTAGTCCGCATTCTCCCACCGCAACCACCTGGGGCGTTTCGCACAACTGGATAATATTGTCAAAATCATCGTCTGCCGCCTCCGGGATATAAGTTGGATGAATGGCAGCCATTGCGCGCAGGTTGTCGTACCGAGCACACAGATTGAGGGCAAGGTGTACTGACTCTACATCAATGGCAGGTACAAAGATCTCTCCTACCCCAGCCTCATGTGCGCGTGCAAGAACAGTATCTAGGTCGTCTACAAAGCGGCTATCATACATGTGCGCGTGCGTGTCAATCAGCATGTGATTATCGGTTATTGATTAAATATTAAGTCGTTAGAGGGAAATAGGACGCTGTTGATACAGATACCCTCATGATACCCCGACATCCATAATCAGTAACGCTCAGAAAATCTCTTGAATCCGTACCTTGGACTTTCACATTCTCAAACAGAACTTTGATCAAACATGATCTGGAACAAATTAAGCAAGCATGCTGACTTGGGTCTGCTCATATTTCGAGTGGGTTTTGGACTTGGCATGTTGATCTTCCACGGCTGGGGTAAACTAACGGGCGGTCCTGAGGCGTGGGCTAATGTTGGTGGAGCTGTGGAGATTTTCGGTATTGGTTTTGGCCACACATTCTTTGGATTCCTTGCAGCCCTGGCTGAGTCAGTTGGTGCTATATGTATTGTGCTTGGACTATTCTACCGCCCGGCATTGACTGCTCTTGGTTTGACCATGCTCGTGGCAACCCTGATGCACATTACCACTGGACAGGGAAGCCCTGCACATGCCATCAAAAACCTGTCCATTTGTGCAGGTATGCTGTTTGTTGGCCCCGGTAAATACAGCCTGGATTGTGGCCTCGGACGAAAAGCTACAGGATCTGCCGCAGTATTGGCACTGGCCTTATTCCTCGTTCCCGGTAGCGCTATTGCGCAACACAGCACCGTGCATGACGAACTGAAGCTGCAGAGCGATATCCTGGATTCAGAACGAAAATACGCAGTCTATCTGCCACCGGACTACCATACAAGTGAGCGCAGTTATCCGGTTCTTTACTTGCTGCATGGTGCAGGAGATGATCAGACTGGCTGGATTCAGTTTGGTGAAGTCCGTCATATCGCGGACAAAGCAATCCGAGCAGGGAAGGCAACGCCAATGGTGATCGTAATGCCCGACGCGAATACCGGAGTTCGTGGTTATTTCAATGACGTGAGCAACACTTGGCGGTACGAAGACTTCTTTTTTGAGGAGCTGATGCCCCATGTAGAAGAGCGATTCCGAATCAAGTCCCAGAAACGCTATCGCGCAGTTGCTGGACTCTCAATGGGCGGTGGCGGCTCTTTCATGTACGCGCTTCACCGACCTGACCTCTTCTCCTCCGCTGCACCACTGAGTGCCTGGGTTGGACCCAGTTCGGTAGAGCAATACAAGAATACTATGGAACGATGGGGAAATGACATATCAACTGTTTCAGACGAGGAGATTGAATCCTATGTGAAACGGCACAATGCAGTAGAACTGATCCGGTCGCTGCCGGCAGAGGATATCGGATCAGTCCGCTGGTTCATAGACTGCGGTGACGACGATTTCCTGTATGAAGGCAACTCGCTGGCACACATTGAAATGCGGAAACGCGAAATCCCACATGAATTCCGCATCCGGGATGGCGGACACACATGGACCTACTGGCGTGATAGCCTGCCCACAGTGCTTCACTTTGTTTCACAGGCATTCCATCAATACTAATAGGACTAAGGCTATGCCTCAGCCGGTAAAATGGCGTGCCTTACTGCGTGCCGCAATTGTGGTCTGCGCAGTGTTTCCATTGATGTCAGCGAGGTCCCAATCTCAATCTGTTGAGACCGACTCCCCCTTTATTCCAACAAGGCTTACCGGTCCTATCGAAATAGATGGATTTATCAACGATTCGGCCTGGGATGAGATTGTCCCACTGCCTCTGGTCATGTACGAACCTATATTCAGAGGGGCTCCGTCTGAGCGAACGGATATTCGTATTGCCTATGACGATCAGTATCTGTACTTGGGAGGAAATCTGTATGACAGTAATCCGGATGGAATTCGAGCTAATTCTATGTACCGGGACTTGTATAGTGGTGATGACACCGTAAGTCTCATATTGGATACTTTCAATGATCGTCAAAATGGACTGTGGTTCTTTACCAACCCAAATGGGATTCGTGCCGATATGGCCATTTCCAATGATTTGGAGGGAAGTGTAGGAAGCCCCTTTGGAACTGTCATTAATTCGAGCTGGAATACATTTTGGGATGTAGCTACACAGGTGACAGATATGGGATGGTCCGTTGAAATGCGGATACCCTTCACCAGTCTGGGTTTCCAATCCGAAGAGGGAGTAGTTGAGATGGGCTTTTCGGTGACACGTCAGATCGCAAGGAAAAACGAAACCCAAGTTTTTCCTGCAATACCGCCGAATTGGAACATGTCCTTCGCTAAGCCTAGCCAACTTGGCCGTATCCAATTGCGCGACGTACGCGCAGGGCGCCCGTTATATATCACGCCCTATGTATCAGGCGGAGGCGCTACGGAAGCCAATCTCCTGGAAGACGAATCAAAGTATGAACACAAATCAAACTTGACCGGAGATATAGGAGGTGATGTGAAGTACAATATCACCAACAACCTGACACTCGACTTAACTGTCAATACCGACTTTGCACAAGCGGAGGCAGATGACGAGCAGGTCAACCTGACTCGTTTTTCCCTTTTCTTCCCTGAAAAGCGCAGATTCTTTCAGGAGCGTGCCGGAATCTTTGATTTCCGAACGGCAGGACGGTTCGACAGACTCTTCAATACACGTCAGATTGGCCTATACGAGGGAGAAACTGTGCCCATATTTGGAGGGGCTCGCCTTGTGGGTCGTATTGGTAGCTGGGATGTTGGGGCTATTAACATGCAAACCGCTGCTGCTCATGGGAATCCATCCGAAAATTTTGGCGTCTATCGTCTACGTAAACAGGTATTCAATCCCAATTCATACGTGGGTAGCATGGTCACCACAAGGATTGCATCAAATGGATACTGGAATGCTGTGTACGGCCTTGATAGCCAGATTAAGGTAGGCAGCCGAGAGTACCTTGAATTCAAGTGGGCGCAAGTGTTTGACGAAGCCGTTCCCAATATCACGCTTCGAGACAACAGCTATGCGCGTGCACGTATTGAGCGGCGAACTGAGATCGGATTTGCATACTCCCTGTCATCGACTTGGGGAGGGCCCAATTTTGAACCCGGTATGGGGTTTGTCTCACGTACTGGCTTCATCCAGCCATTCTTCACACTCAGTTACGGCTGGTTTGCTAGCGAAGCTTCCAAGGTTCTGTCTATGCGTCCACGTCTCTTGCTTGCACAATTCCGGCGTGACTCGGATGGCAGCCTCGAAACTGGCGCTTATTGGTTCAGCTGGTTCGTTTCGATGAAATCTGGAGCATTTCATACATTTGAGGTGCAAGCACGCACGGAAGACCTACATGAAACCGTAGAATTCCCCGAGGACACTGAAGTGCCTATCGGCAAATACAGTTTCTATAATCTCGGATGGGAGTATATGGCACATAGTGGACGTCTCTTTCGTGTGGATGGGTCTGCGACGGTCGGAAATTTTTACGACGGTACCAATATTGAAATTCAGGCAGAGCCCACATGGAACCTCTCGCGTCATCTAGAGCTTGGGGCAACCTATCAGTTTAATCGTGTACGATTTCCAGACAGGGGGCAGGCCTTTTTTGTGCATGTCGCTCGTATTCGGACACAGATTGGTTTTTCGACACAAGCCAGTATTAATGCCTTCCTGCAGTACAATACTGCATCTGATGTGGTCTCAGCAAATGTTCGATTTCGCTACAACTTCCGCGAAGGAAATGACCTCTGGATAGTCTATAATGAAGGACGCAACACCGACCGTCTGAGTAGTGATCCAGAATTGCCATTCCTGGACGGTCGAAGAGTACTCATGAAGTACACCTACACATTTATCCGTTAACCCCTTCGAGAGCAACGATGAGCACCTCCTTGATCTATTCCTTACGTCTCACGCTAAGCTCATTACTGCTCGTGCTGATGAGTACAGCATCAATTTCTGCCCAGAACCGACAAAGTACTCCACTTCCAGAGGGACATGCAAAAGTACTTGTAGAGCAGGCATGCACATCCTGCCACACGATCAGTGCTATCACTAGATCGGGGTTTGATGGCGTAGAAATGTGGCGGTCTGTGCAGGAGTCGATGATTCAGTTACCCGAATCAGATGCCATCAGTATCGCCGAATACCTGGCTGAACATTTCCCTGCACGCGATGATCGGAAGCCAACCCTGGTTGATGGACCAGTTGAAATAGATATTCAGGAATGGACTGTGCCTACGCTGGGACAGCGCTCTCGGGATCCAATTGAAGCACCGGATGGATCCATTTGGTGGACTGGAATGTGGGCAAGCCTGGTAGGACATCTTGATCCTGTAACTGGCAACATGAAAGAATATCCCCTACCCCCTGAGGCAAGACCTCATAGCATTGTCCCCGATGAGGATGGCTTTATCTGGTACACCGGAAACAGTAACGGTACAATTGGCAAACTTGACCCGGCAACAGGAGACATTACTGAGTATCCAACCGAAGCAGGGGATCCACATACGGCAGTTTTTCATCCGAATGGTGACCTTTACTTCACTTCCCAGAGAGCGGCAATGCTGGGAAGGCTGAACCCTGTTACTGGAGAGCTCAAAGAAATACCGACCGAGCCTCGCCCTTACGGTATCATCGTGGCTCAGGACGAAACTGTATGGATTGCCTACAATGGCACCAACAAACTCGGAGCCATGAATCCAGAATCAATGGAGGTCCAGTACTATACTGTGTCTGATCCAGATACGCGCATCCGTCGACTAGGTATTGACTCAAAGGGGATTATCTGGTTCGTGAACTCTTCCAAAGGGCGAATTGGCCGACTTGATCCTGCAACCGGTGAAATCAAGGAATGGGAGTCACCAAGTGGACCACGCTCCCATCCGTATTCTTTGGCTGTGATCAATGATAAAATCTGGTACAATGAGTCTGCCATGCGCCCTGATGCTTTGGTTCGTTTCGATCCAGAAACAGAATCTTTCCAGAGCTGGGCTATCCCCAGTGGTGTGGGAATCATCCGGCATGTATGGGTTACACGCGAAAACAAGCTGCTCATCCACCAGAGCAGTTCCAACCGAATAGGCCTGGTAACCATAAAGGAACTGGCTAATTAGGGATGAAGTAGGAAGGAGTGTTGGTCGCGAATATAATTCCCATTTAGAAGTACTAACCGTAGGGCAGATCTACGTGTAGACCGCGACTTTTTGATATTCGGGTATTATTCCGCCAGGGTACACGTGGGCGACCAGTTTGATCAGCGCTCATAGTGAGGTATCGTAAGTTGTGATGCCGGGGGCTAGGATTGCATGCATCCGGAGAGGGTGACGAACCATGAACATGAAACACGGGATCGTAGTATTGACACTTGCGCTGTCTGCGTCCGCTGCAGGACAGGGAATTTGGACGATCACGGATGCAGGACACTCTTCAATAGTTACTTCTGTGGCGTTTTCACCGGACGGCACGCTATTTGCCTCTGGGTCAGCGGACAAAACGATTCGCCTGTGGGAAGTAGCTACAGGAAAGGAGTTACGACGCTTCAAAGAGTCGATACCTTCGTCAATTCTTTCCCTAGCATTTTCACCGAACGGCTCGCAGCTAGCTTCTGGATCAAGTGGTGGTAGGACCTGTCTGTGGAATGTCGCCAAAGGGCAGGAGGTATGGTGCTTTGAAGGACCCACTAAGGTTTTTTCCGTGGCATTTTCACCAGACGGTGCGCTGCTGGCTACTGGGATAGATACCAGAGGAGTAGACCATACGATCCGTACATTCATTGTAGCCACAGGGCAGGAGGTGCGACACTTCGGAGGGAATTCACATACAGTTTATTCCCTAGTATTTTCACCGGACGGAACACAGATTGCCTCTGGATCAAACAACGGGACTCTCAGTCTGTGGGATGTAGCCACGGGGCAGGAGGTGCGACGCTTTGAAGGGTATTCAGTTTATATTAGTTCCGTAGTATTTTCACCGGACGGCTCGCTGCTGGCTTCTGGGTCAGGGGATAATACGATCCGTCTGTGGGATACGGCCACTGGTCAGGAAGTGCGAATCTTTGAGGAACATACCGGTTCGGTCCTTTCCGTAGTATTTTCGCCGGACGGTACGCAGCTGGCTTCTGGGTCATATGACAATACGATCCGTCTGTGGGATGTAGCCACAGGACGGGAGGTACGGCGCTTCAAAGGGCATACACATCCTGTTTATTCCGTGGTGTTTTCACCGGATGGTTCGCAGTTGGTTTCGGGAGCACATGACTGGAGTCTCCGTCTGTGGGATGTAGCGACGGGCCTGGAAGTGCGGCGCATCAGAAGCCACACAGCTTGGATTGGTTCCGTAGTTTTTTCTCCCGATGATACGCAGCTGGCTACTGGGTCACATGACAATACAGTCCGTCTGTGGGATGTGATCACGGGGCAGGAGGTGCGACGCTTTGAAGGACATACACATCGCGTTCACTCCGTGGCATTTTCACCAGACGGTACACAGCTCGCTTCTGGATCATGGGACGATTCCATCCGCCTATGGGATATAGCCACGGGACAGGAGGCGCAGCGCTTTGAAGGACATACTGGTAATGTTACTTCCGTAGCATTTTCACCGGACGGCACGCAACTGGCTTCGGGGTCAGATGACTGGAGTCTCCGTCTGTGGGATCTTGCCACGGGACAGGAGATACGACGCTTTGTAGGCCACACAGGTAGCGCTAATTCCGTAGTATTTTCACCGGACGGGACGCTCCTGGCTTCTGGATCAGATGACCGTACTATCCGTCTGTGGGATGTAGCCACCGGACTGGAGACGCGACGCTTCGAAGGGCACATAGCTAACGTTAATTCCGTAGTATTTTCTCCAGATGGCACACAGTTGGTCTCTGGATCATGGGACAGTACGATCCGTCTATGGGATGTAGCCTTGGGACAGGAAGTGCAGCGCTTTGAAGGGCATGCTGGTAATGTTACTTCCGTAGTATTTTCACCGGACGGTGCGCAGTTGGCCTCTGGATCACAGGCTGTTATGATAACATTTCGTAGACACGACAATACGATTCGTCTGTGGGATATAGCCACAGGACGGGAAATAGACCGGCTAGACAGTGAATACCCTGTTTACTCTATAGCTATTTCCGGGAGTGAACGCTTTATCGCATCGGCTGGAGCAACAGCAATCAGGTTATGGGATGCCAAGGCTACAGCATTGGAAACGGTGCCCCCCTCAGGTTTAGAGGTCCCAGCAACATTTACGCATTACCCGAATCCCGCGGGAGCATTCACTACAGTCGAATACGCGCTTCCAAAGGCGACTCAAGTCCAGTTGTCAATCCATGATCTTCTTGGACGCGAGATAGTCAGTATGCTGGATGCGACTCAGGCGGCTGGTTCTCACAGTCTGCAACTGTCCACCCTGCAGCTTTCGGGAGGGATTTATTTTCTGCGGCTTATCACTGATGACACGCAGGTGACACGACCGCTAGTCGTACGCTGATCTAGAATAGGAGCATCGAACGTCCTTGGAATGAATTGAGTCTGTAGCTGGAACCCGTTGAGTTCTTCGGTTTAATGGAGAGGCACAACATCGCAGCCTGTTCCATGAAAAAACGATTTTCTTTTCTCGTTGAGCACGACGAGCTTCAAGCCGCCCACACATCTTGAGAATCTCAATTATCCTCATCCGAACGTTCTCGCAACGTGACAGTGCCTGTAGCTCCATCAGTTCTGCCGGAATACTATCCCGATTATAGGAATCAATCTGGGTGTCGGCAATCGGAACGTGCCCAAGTTGAACTGCGAATCGTGAGTCTTGCGCAGAACAGAGGAAGAGAAATACCCCGATTCGTACCCTCTGTCATGGCGAACACTAGAATCAGAAATGGATTGGAAGGGCATTACCCTCTGGTGTGAATGGCCGAGGGCAGTCTCCGTATAAACAGCACCAACCGTCGGCGCATACCTAAATCCCCTCAGTTTCCTGATCTACCCCCTTGACAGCAACTGCAAAAGGTTATCCCATCCCTCACGGACAAATACAAAACCGCATGGAGTAGGATCAAGTAGTTCCCACAAAAACTGATATAGCTCCTGGGCTATTTCTGCGGACAATTGTACAACTCAGACAATCAGCCCGTGCAGCAGCGTGATTCGCAGCAACCTGATCCCAATTGACCACATGCCAGAACGCGGCAATATAGTCGGGACGATGATTCTGGTAATTCAGGCAGTTCGCATGCTCCCAAACGTCCAACCCGACGATGGACGTATAGGAGAACGAAACGAACATTTGCGTTCATGCTCGGAGATAGATCGGGAGCCCGAGGCGAGAAATAGTGGAGTTTTAGGGCCAAATTTGCTACGTTAAGTAAGGAGTCTGGGCGACTAGTTGGGCTAGGGGTACGTCTGGGCGATCTGGAGCGTTCAAAGCTTGGGGTGAGGTATCGTAAGCTGCGATGCCGGATGTCTGATAAGACATTGTATACATCCAGAGAGGGTGACGAACCATGAACATGAAATACGGGATCGTTGCGTTAACGTTTGCGCTGTCTGTGCCCGCTGCGGGGCAGAGAATTTGGACGATAGTAGAGACGGGACACACTTCGTCTGTTCGTTCCGTGGCATTTTCACCGGACGGCATACTACTAGCTTCTATATCATCTGACAATTCGATCCGTCTGTGGAATGTGGCTACGGGGCGGCTGCTACGGCTTCTTAAAGAGCCCAGAACACTTGAAGGTTATTCTGTGGCATTTTCACCGGACGGCACGCAGCTGGGTTCTGGAGCAAGCTACGGTTTGATTCTTCTGTGGGATGTGGCCACGGCGAAGGTGGTGCGGCGCTTTGGAGGGCATTCAAGTTATGCTAATTCCGTGGCATTTTCACCGGACGGTACGCAACTGGCTTCTGGAGAAAGCGGCCGTTTTATCCGTCTGTGGAATGTGGCCACGGGGCAGGAAGTGCGACGCTTTGAAGGACACGCACGTGGTGTTAATTCCGTGGCATTTTCACCGGACGCTACGCAGCTGGCTTCGGGGTCACGGGACTTAACGATCCGTCTGTGGCGTGTAGCAACAGGACAGGAGCTGCGGCGCTTTGAAGGGCATACGAATTGGGTCTATTCAGTAGTATTTTCACGGGACGGCGCACAGTTGGCTTCGGGGTCACTTGATGGTACGATCCGTCTTTGGGATGTAGCCACGGGACAGCAGGTGCGGCGCTTTGAAGGACACGCACGTGGTGTTAATTCCGTGGCATTTTCACCGGACGGCGCACAGTTGGCTTCGGGGTCACTTGATGGTACGATCCGTCTTTGGGAT
>JAPPGC010000082.1:39099-55015 GCA_028875125.1 Bacteroidota bacterium
TAGCCACGGGACAGCAGGTGCGGCGCTTTGAAGGACACGCACGTGGTGTTAATTCAATAGTATTTTCGCCGGACGGCGCGCAGTTGGCTTCGGGGTCAGATGACCATACCACCCGTCTGTGGAATGTGACTACGGGACGGGAGTTTCGGCGCTTATTTGGGCACACGGAGTGGGTCAATTCCGTAGTATTTTCACCGAACGGCAGGCAACTGGCATCGGGGTCAGATGACGGCAGTCTCCGTCTGTGGGATCTTGCCACGAGACAGGAAGTACGACGCTTTGAAGGGCATACAGGTATAGTTTTTTCCGTGGTATTTTCGCAGGACGGCACGCAACTGGCTTCGGGGTCAGATGACCGTACCATCCGCCTATGGGAAGTAGCAACGGGGCAGGAGCTGTACCGGTTTGAAGGGCATACACGTGATGTTAATTCCGTGGTATTTTCGCCAGACGGTGCGCAGTTGGCTTCTGGATCATCCGATCATACCATCCGACTGTGGGATGTAGTCACAGGGCAGGAGTTGCGACATTTTGATGGGCATACAGATCCGATTCGTACCGTAGTATTTTCGCCGGACGGCACAAAGTTGGCTTCTGGGTCAAATGACAATACGATCCGTCTGTGGGATTTAGCCACGGGACAGGAGTTGTTACGCATTATTAGGCATATACAGGATGTTAATTCCGTGGTGTTTTCACCGGACGGCACGCAGCTAGCTTCTGGGTCAGATGACCATACCGTCCGACTGTGGGATGTAGCTACGGGGGAGGAGCTTCGGCGCTTTGATAGGCATGTAATCGACGTCCATTCCGTAGTATTCTCACCGGATGGCAAGCAGTTGGCTTCCGGATCAGATGACGATACGATTCGTCTGTGGGATATAGCCACAGGACGGGAGATAGACCTACTGGATCATGGATACCCTGTTTACTCTATAGCCATTTCCGGGAATGGACGCTTCATCGCGTCGGCTGGAGCAACAGCAATCAGGTTATGGGATGCCACGGCTACAGCATTGGAATCGTTGCCCCCTTCAAGATTAGAGATCCCGGCCACTTTTACGCACTTCCCGAAGCCCGCGGGAGCATTCACCACAGTCGAATACGCGCTTTCGAAAGTGAGCCAAGTCCAGATATCGGTCCACGATCTTCTTGGACGTGAGGTACTCAGTGTGCTGGATGCGACCCAGGCACCCGGTTCCCATCGTCTGCGGCTGGCCACCGGGCAGCTTTCAGGAGGGGTGTATTATTTGCGACTCATCACCAATGACAAACAGGTGGCACGACCGCTAATCGTACGCTGATCAAGAATTGGAGCTTCCGATTCCTTGGCATGAAATGAGCCTGTAGCTGGAACCCGTTGAATTCCTCGGTTTAAAGGAGCTGCACACAACATTGCGGCCATTACAATGAACAGACGATTTCTTTTCCCATTTAGGAGGACGAACCTCAGGCCGCCCACACTTACTGGGAATCTCAAAGACCCTCACCCGAGCGGCTCGTCGCACCACAGTGCCTGTAGCCCCATCAGTGCCGCCGGAAAACCAACTCGATTGTTGGGATCGAACTGGGCGGCAGCAATCGGGCCTGACCGAGGTGAACTGCGAATCGTGAGCCTTACGCGGTACAGGGGGAGAGAAATGCCCCGAATCATGCCCTCTATTGCGGCGATCCCCAGAACCTGCAATGAATTGGAAGTTAGCCACTGGTATGGACGACAGGGGACTGCTTCCATTTAAACGGAATCAACCGTCGGTCCATGCCTAAATCCCCGAAGTTCCTTGTCTATCCTCTCCTTTGACGGTAACTGTAGAAGGCTGTCTCCCCCCTCACGTACAAACTCAAACCGCGGTGGGCAGGATCAAATACTTCCTACAAAAAACCGATGTAGTTCCTGGGCTATATCAGCGGACAATTACACGCCTTGGACAATCAGCCCGTTGCAGCAGCGTGGCTCGCAGCAACCTGATCCCAATTGACGACATGCCAAAATGCGGCAACATAGTCGGGACGTCGATTCTGATAATTGAGGTAATATGCATGCTCCCAAACGTCCAGCCCGAGGATGGGCGTATGGCCCTCCATGTATGGACTATCCTGATTAGCTGTGGAGTATACCTGAAGCGCACCATCACTGTCCACGACGAGCCAGGCCCATCCGCTACCAAATCTCGTACCTGCAGCCGCGGAGAATTTGGCCTTAAAATCATCAAATGATCCAAATGCCTTGTCTATCTCTGGGGCTAATGCACCAGACGGAGCACCCCCACCGGTTGGACTAAGCACCGTCCAAAATAGATTGTGATTAGCAAAGCCACCCCCATTGTTGCGGACAGCACCTCGAACCCCGTCAGGCAAGTGATTGATGCCACGCAGTATCGTTTCAATAGGCTGGCCCTGAAGACCCTCATGTCCTTTCAAGGCGTTGTTCAGGTTATTCGTGTATGCCTGATGATGCTTGCCATGGTGAATCTCCATGGTGCGCGCATCTATATAGGGTTCCAGCGCATCATGCGCGTATGGGAGGTCGGGTAGTTCAAAGGCCATTTATCTGAATATGTGAATTGGCGGGGAGATACCGTGAAAAGGTCAATTTGTTCGGAGAGTACCCTTCGCGGGGCTAGTCATGGACGATAATTCATCAGACCTCGAAAATCTTCCTCTGTAAGCTTCCCACTTGAACGTAATTCCTCCAAGACCCGGGAAACTGCGTTCCAATCGGTCTCACCCGGAGTAGATTGCTCGGGCAAAAGCATGACTTTTTGAAGTAGCCGCTCAATGTACTCAAGACTATCTGGATGTTTTGAGAGATCCAGCTTTGCAGAAAAGGTTGCCCGCCCCCTATTGACTTCCATCTCAATGAAAGTCCCGCGAAGCCTGGACCGCTTGGCTTCCAGATGCACGAGGTCGCGGTAACGCACTGACTGAGCAGGTTCAAAATCTGAGTTCTGGAAGATTAGACGATCATCCAGAAAGATCGCGCCGTCCCTGCCATTGCCAAGCAACGTGCCGTCGTAGAGCGCAATCACATCTTCGGAATGCACGCCTTTTGCGTAATCCCGAACTGCTCCCCTCAATTTCTTTTCCGGTACGTCAGGAGAAACATATAGCCCCATCTTGGGGGCATGCGGCAGCAAATCCTCGATCAAAGAACGCATCCAAGAACAAACTAAGGCAAGGCAGCGAGTCCTCCCTGAGCAAAAAAGGAAAGAGTTAGATCTCGTAAACCCGGGACCAAACCGATTACCAGCAACAGAACCGCACACCCTACAATCACCACTGATGAAGTTCGCGGAACAGAAAAGTCTGCCGACCGAGCAACTGGATCACCGTCGTCAGGGGATTTCATCCAGAATACGTATAATACACGCAGGTAATAGTACCCCGAAAACACACTCGCAAGGACGCCGACTATTGCCAGCCAAGTAAGTCCGGCATTGACTGCAGGGGCAAATACTGCAAGTTTGCCAAAGAAGCCTCCCAGAGGAGGGAAGCCTGTCAAACTAAACATGAAGACCCCCATCGTCACGCCCAATAGCGGTTTCTTAAAACCGATGCCCGAGAGTGAATCAAGCGTCTGTACCCGCCCCTCTTTCCCATCCCATTCCAGTAGCGCCATCACCCCAAATGCACCTATGTTCATGAGAGCGTAAATCAACAGGTAGTAGACCGCACCTGCATAAGCTTCGCTCGTACCTGCGGCAAGCGCAATCAGTACGTAGCCCGCATGGGCAATGGATGAGTAAGCCAGCATCCTTTTAACGTTATCCTGATTTAGCGCGAGTATATTGCCCATCACTACTGTAACCAGGGCAACAAGCGCTAATGCCAACTGCCATTGCCCATCACCAGGCGCCAAGGTCCCAATGCCGTGATAAAGGACCAATACCAAAGCCGCGAAGGCTGCTGTTTTTGACGCGGTGGCCATAAAGCCGGTCAATGTGGTGGGTGCACCTTGATAGACATCAGGGGTCCACATATGGAATGGCACCGCCGCAACCTTAAACAGGAAGCCGACCAGAAACAAGGCAACACCAACCCAAAAAAGCGGCTGTAACTCGCTGCCTGCATACCCCGATGCCATTTCTGTGAAGTACATAGTTCCAGTGGCACCGTACATTAATGCTATGCCGTAGAGAAAAAAACCGGTTGAGAAAGCACCTAACAGGAAGTACTTTAGCGCGCTCTCCATTGCCCCCTCATCGCTTCGAACAAGTCCTGTCAGTATGTAGAGTGCAATCGACATAGTCTCAAGGCCAACAAAAACAGTAACCATGTTGTTGGCCGTCCCCAGCATGACCATTCCGCTTGTGGCAAACAGTATGAGCGCGTAGACCTCCCCATAACCGTGCTTGATGCGGGCTAGATAGGGAACGGACAGCACAATTGAACAGAGCGCGCTGATCAAAATGACCAGGCTCACAAATGAAGCTGGCCCTCCGGTCCGGACGAGTGAGAAAAATACAGTTGAAGAAGGATCCCCCAATCGGAATACTTCTATAACCGCAGCACCTGCCACGACTAGGCAAGCCAGCCAAGGCAGAACTGGTGCGTTGTTGCGAAAAATATCCCAAACAATCAACACTACACCGGCAAGCGCCAGCCAAAGGATTGAAGCACCCCCGGCTAAATCCGAGAGAATAGTGTCAAATGCAGTTGATAGCTCCATCAAAAAGGCTACTTGCTAACCACCTCGTCTATGTCTCGCGCCAATACGATATCCATGGTAGTGACCTTGTTCCCCGCATCATGAGTCGTTAATTCAACCCTGACACGGTTGTACACATTATATAGTTCGGGGTGATGGTTCAAGGATTCTGCGCAGAATCCAATTCGCACGATGAAGGCCACCGCCTCACAAAAATCCCCCAAAACGAAAGTCTTCACCAAGCGGTCGTCCTTATGCTCCCAGCCTGGAAGTGACCTCAATGCCAGATCTATCGAATCCTGATCCAAAGGTTTACGCTTCATTCGTTTACCTACAATATCCAGCCGCTATAGAAAACCAGCCATACGAGTGCATATACCGGCAGCAGAATCGTCAGTCCATACTTGACCAGGTATCCGACAAAGGAAGGTGCATCTACATTGTTCGACTCTGCAATGGCTTTGACCATAAAGTTTGGTGCATTGCCGATGTACGTCATCGCGCCAAAGAATACAGCAGCTACAGAGATTGCCTGCAGATACAGCATGGAATCAATGCTGTTTGCGAACGCCTTCACCTCCACTGCTACATTCACATCCTGACCAAACTTACCCATAGCAGCTGCCAGGAAATTAAGGTATGTGGGCGCATTATCCAGGATTGCCGAGAGCGAACCCGTCCCCCAATAGAAGGTGGTTACCGTTAGCGCATCTGCATTGCTATGGGCGTAATCCGAGATCAACGCCAGTGCTGGCACCATGCAGGCAAAAATGCCTAAAAACAACCAACCAACCTCTCGAATAGGCTCAAACGTAAACTCATTCTTTGTGAGTGCTTCCTTATCACAGAACTTGAAGGCAATCGCACACATCGAGAACATGATGATCTCACGAATCCCAAATGGAAGATGATACGTGCCCGCCAGATCTAACGGAGTTCCCTTCATTGCACTGATCACATTCGGATCAATGAATACCGATAACACAATGACTACAACAAAGATGAAACTACGCGTACCCTGTAGCTCAATCGTTTTTCCAGAGGAAATATCAGTCGTAGACTGCGCCTTGTTGCGGCTGTCTATAACGTAAAAAATGGCCAGCAAAGCTAGCATAGTCGGAATCCAGACATGCCAGACGTGAGCAGCTGTCCAGAAGAACGGCACACCACGCAGGAAGCCCAGAAACAACGGCGGATCCCCAATCGGAGTCATTGCCCCGCCCACATTAGCCACAATGAAAATAAAGAAGACAATATGGTAAGCCTTCAAGCGTCCCTTGTTGAGACGCATATATGGCCGGATAAACAGCATAGCTGCACCGGTTGTAGCGATGAGGTTCGCAATTACCGCCCCCACGGAGAGAAGTGAAATGTTCGTTAATGGGGTACCTCGGGCATTAACCTTCAGGAAGATTCCACTCGCGGCAATAAACAAGGAGGCTACCAGAGCAATGAAGGAGAGATACTCCTGCAGCGCGTGAAGCATCGAAATCCCGTCATGCAGCACGATGAGATAATACAGGGTCACGAACAGCCCCAAACCCACCGCATACTTTGGATAGTGTTTATGCCAGTGATGCACGTAGAATAGCGGCCCAGTAGCAATCATCAGGAGTAATATGATGAATGGAGCAACCAGCCAGAGTGGAGGGATCACCTTTGCGTGCCCATCCCCATGATCTTCCTCTTCGATATGTCCGCCGGCAGCTTCCTGCCCATCTACCGGATCGGCTACACCTTCGCCTGTCTCAACTGTGTCAGCTTCAATAAGAGGCGCGGTGTTATGGTCTACCTCCTGGGCCAGAGCGTGAGAGGCACCACCAACGAGAATTAGTGCAAACAATAAACTAGATACGCGTGAAGCGGCCATTGAAAAACTGAATTAGCTATGGTTGAGGCAGAGATTCATCTGCCGATGGGGTTGTGGAGGATGGTGGCATTCTCTCCATCAATTCAAGTCTGCGCTGGAGCATTGGGTCATCTATTTCAGCGTAAGCACGTTTCTGCTCTATCACTTCCAATAGACGTTCCGCCGCCGGCTCGCTAACCTTCAAAAAGGGTTGCGGCATGAGGCCAAGGAGAATCATCAATAAAGCCATTGGGGCTAGTATGACAAGCTCCCGTACGTTCAGATCTGGCATCTTACGGTTTGACTCTGTTGTCAAGGGTCCGAAGAACATGCGGCTAAGCATCCAAAGCAGATAAACTGCGGCAAGAATCACTCCGAGGGTCGCGATCACCGTCAATACCTGCATGCCGGGAGCGTCACTGCTGAAAGCTCCAACCAGAATCAGGAATTCCCCTACGAACCCATTAAGCCCTGGAAGCCCCGCGCTGGCAAGTGCCGCCAATACCATAAAGAAAGTGAGGACGGGAACTGATTTGGCAATCCCACCATAATCAGCCATCAAACGTGTATGTCGCCGCTCATACAGCATCCCGACAATAAGAAACAGCGCTCCAGTAGAAATGCCGTGATTAATCATCTGGATCATCGCGCCCTGGATGCTTTCCAGTGTTACAGCAAATATACCCAGTACTACAAACCCCAAGTGACTGACACTTGAATAGGCAACCAGCTTTTTGGCATCACTTTGGGCGCGAGACACCAGTGCACCGTATACAATTCCAATTACGGCCAAAATGCCAATAAGTACGGTGTGCGACGCAGATGCGCTTGGAAAAAAGGGCAAACAGAATCGCACCAGCCCATACGTACCCATTTTCAGCAGGACGCCAGCCAAAATTACTGAACCGCCCGTTGGCGCCTGGACGTGGGCGTCCGGCAACCATGTGTGAAAGGGGAAAACTGGCACCTTGATTGCAAATGCGAACGCAAACAGAACAAACAACCAGGATTGCATCCCCAAAGGCACATCAAACGATAGGAGCTTGAAATAATTCGTGGTGAACACACCTCCGTTTACGGCATTGCCGGCCGCGTATCCCAAATACAAGATCGCAACGAGCATAAGCAATGAGCCGACCATCGTATAGATTACGAACTTGAGCGCCGCATATATGCGGCGCTCTCCTCCCCAGATCCCGATCAGAAAGTACATCGGGATCAATGTTAACTCGAAAAAAATGTAAAACAGGAGAACGTCAAAGGCACAAAACACGCCTGTCATGCCCGTCTGGAGAATGAGTAACAGGATATAGTATCCTTTCGAGCTCTCCTTGATGTACGACCACGAACATAACACCACGATGGGTCCTAGAAACGTCGTTAGAAGCACAAGAAGCAAACTGAACCCGTCAACTCCCACCAAGTACCGAACATCAAGGGTTTCAGAAATCAATGGAAAATCAACCACATTGAACTGGAGTTCAGCCGCTGATGCCACGTCAAAACCAAACCAGAGTGGGAGTGAAAGCAGGAAGGCTGCCGTTGTCACAATCAGGGCAAACAGCCGCACGGCCCGGTCAGTTGGTGCAAGGAGCATGAGCAACGCTCCTATTAGGGGCAGAAAAATGATAGCCGTTAAGATATGTGCAAACTCCATAGCCTTTATCTCCGTCTCGTTACAGCAGTATGAGAGCAATGATCAAAACGGTTCCAAATACAATAGCGAGCGCATAATTCTGCACGACACCAGTCTGTAACCTTCCAAACAGCCATCCGAACACCATGGCTACACGCCCCGCAGCATTGACCAGTCCGTCTACAATATGCTGATCAAATGGTGCAAAAGCTTTTTCCGCACCACCAATCACGGGCCGTACAAGAGTACGATCATAAAACCTGTCCCAATAATAGCTGGATTGCCACCAGCGATAGAGGGCACCGAATCGATTCTGGATAACCTGGTCACCACCAAGTTCATATCTGGCGAAAAATCGCCACGCCCATATAACCCCAACCACAGCAATACCGGCGCCGAGCAGAATAAGCCCAATCTCAACCAGACTGTTCACATGAGCGTGAATCTCAGGTTCTGCCACAGGCCCTAAATGACCCTCATGGCCAACCAGGTAGTCGTGAATCCAATTGGACAGTCCAAGCTCCTTGGCAACCTTGGGTAAGCCTATGAAACCACCGACGACTGACAGACCTGCCAGAATCATCAGCGGCCAAGTCATAGATCTCGGTGACTCATGCGGATGCAATTGATCCTGCATGGGCCACCTGGCCTTCCCTTCAAAGGTCAGCATATACGAGCGCGTCATATAAAATGCAGTGAGGAGTGCTGTAACAATGCCAACTCCCCAGACAAACCATGCATATGGATTACCATCGTACCCGTACTCGAAAGCCTTGAACAGGATTTCATCCTTTGAAAAGAAGCCGGCACTCAGCGGAATGCCCGCAATCGCAAGGGTCGCAATGAGATAGGTCCAACGGGTCACAGGCATATACTTCTTAAGCCCGCCCATGTAATGCATATCCTGTGCATCAAACGGACCCTCATACCCCTTGTGTCGAAGGTCATGCTCTACGTGGTGCATTCCATGTATCACGCTGCCAGAGCCTAGAAACAAGCAGGCCTTGAAGAAAGCATGTGTGACCACATGGAAAATTGCGACGAAGAAAGCTCCTACACCGGCCGCCATAAACATGAACCCTAACTGAGACACGGTTGAGTAGGCTAACACACGTTTGATATCTCGTTGCGTGAGCGCAATGGTTGCCGCGACCAAGGCCGTAACCGCGCCAATTACGGCAATAAGTGTCATCACGCCTGGTGCCATCAGCACCAGCGACGAAAGCCGAGCCAGTAAATAGAGCCCGCTGGTTACCATAGTCGCTGCATGGATCAACGCAGAAACCGGTGTGGGTCCTGCCATCGCATCAGGCAACCAGACAAACAACGGAATCTGTGCACTCTTGCCTGTGGCCCCCACAAAGAGGAGCAGTACCACCGTTGCTACGGTTCCTTCTGACATCGCCTCTGCGCCAGTGAGGACATTGTCAAAATTCAAACTGCCCAGCTCCTTGACCAGAATAAACATAGCCAGCAGGAAAGCAAAATCCCCTACCCTGTTGACAATAAAAGCTTTACTCGCTGCCGCACTATTCTTGCGTTCTTCATACCAGAATCCAATCAGCAGATACGAGCACAACCCCACACCCTCCCAACCCAGGAACATGACTAACAGATTGTCAGCCAAGACCAGGTTGAGCATCATAAAAATGAACAAGTTGAGATAGGCAAAGAATTTCCAGAAAGATCGATCCTCCGCCATATAGCCGACCGCATACACATGGATCAATGCTCCCACCCCCGTGACCACCAAGGTCATGATCAAGGAGAGTTCGTCAACCCGATAGGCAATTGAAACTGAAAAATCACCAGCACCCAGCCATGTGTAAAGGGTGGCAACATATGCAGAATCCATTCCCTGGGCAAAAAGGAAAGCTGTGAGGCCAAATGGTATTGCAACCATCAGCACGCCCACAGCACCCAGAAACCCCTTATATGCGCGTATACTACGTGCAAAAAGAGGAATCAATCCCAGGAATGCCGCCCCTGCGAGAGGCAAAAGAATGATGAGTTGAACAATCAGATCAGTAGACATTAACTGACTCAATGCCTGAATAATTTGATATCGTTAACATCTACTGTGAGCTTGTTACGGAAGGTCGCAATCACAATCGCAAGGCCTACAGCTGCCTCAGCAGCAGCCACCGAAATTACGAAGAATACCAGTATCTGGCCCGTTATATCTCCCATAAATTGACCGAATGCAATGAGTGTGAGATTAACGGCGTTGAGCATCAACTCAATAGACATCAGGATCACGATTAGGTTACTTCGAAAAAGTACCCCCATCACTCCGATTGAGAAGAGCACCGCGCTAAGCGTCAGATACCATGTAAGTGGGATTTCCATTGAAGTATGAACCCAGTATTGTTATTCACTCAAATGTGCGCTTCGCCAGCATGACTGCTCCTACTGTTGCCACCAGTAACAAAATTCCAATGATCTCAAACGGAAGCGCGTAGCGCGTAAATAGTTCCTCCGCAATCTTCAAGGCTGAACCGGTTTCAGCAGGATCAAATGATGCCGTGACCAATGGCTCAGAGGCCGTAGCCGTAATGTATACTAACTGGGCCAAGATCACGGTACCCAGAACAAATCCGACCCCCTTCTTGAAATCAACCCGCTCAAGATTGGGTAACGCTCCCAGATTGAGCAGCATGATGACAAACAGGAAAAGAACCATGATGGCCCCTGCGTAGACCAATACCTGCACGACAGCAATAAATTCAGCGCTGAGTGTCATATACAGCCCGGCTACGCACAGCATAATCAGGATCAACCACAGCGCACTTCGCACAGGACTGCGCGAAACCAGCATCCCTAAAGCTGCAATCACCGCCAACAGCCCGGCCGCAATAAAAAATGTCTCCGCGAGCATTTATTGTGATAAGAAATCCGCCAATGCGAATTTAGGCAAATCTAGCCAGATACTACAAGCTACAACCCGGCTTGTACGCAAAAAAATCAGCATGCCCTCATTTGGCGTGCAATTCTTCAAGTAACGACTGCAAATCACGCTGAAACTCTGAAAATGATTTCTCCGCTGCCCAAGAAAGCACGTGTATCTGATCCCGATTCTTGAACATCCAGGCACTTAGTAGACTGGCTGCGTCAACCTGCTGCATCTTTAAACGATCTTGCGGCTGAAACATTCGGTCCTGAAACTCCACAAGCGCTTCCCTGAAGATATCTTCGGCGCATGGCCAAACCCGATGTATAGTCGGACAACCGTTTACAACAAAATGCACTTCTATTTTATCCTCATTCCGGAATAGTACAGCACCGCTGCGTTCTAACAGTGCAACGCGAGTAAAGTGCGGACGCGAATGAATCGTCTGCATCGCTACCAGCCAGTTACGTATCCGGGCTGCTCGCTCATAGGCCTGTATTTTGGCGGCGTGCTCCATTCTACGCTCCAGTATGGCCAATGCCTCGCTGTTTTCTCCCTGAAGAAAAGCCGTTGCCTGTGCAAATCCCTCCTCCGTCAGACGACCTCCAATCCGTGCTGAACCCAATCCTACACCAACCCGTTCAGGGTTTTTGAATGAGCTTGGTGAGGTACCATACAACATCACGAGTGCTTCGGCTAACAGTTCTGCTTCCCGACGATTGGCCAAAGGCCCGTAATGCCGTGCTCCATCCGCGCGTACATGTTCGATCACCGTAATCCAGTCTGAACCCGCAATTGCACCAAGACGCAAGAACGGACGTCGACGATATTTCCGACCCGCCCTGTTGAACGGTGGAGCATGCTCTTTGATTAGGCGCGATTCCAACAGAAGTGCTTCAAGTTCTGTTACCGTCTCTGTCCACTGGATATCTTGGACTTTCTGCATCATTTTTCGTACATGCGGAGGATGTCCCTCCACACCTGCATAATAGCTGCGAACCCTGTCGCTAAGCACACGGGCTTTGCCAATGTATAGCAGTTTATCCCCTGCACCTATCATGCGGTACACGCCGGGTGCGTGGGGCAATTCTCGCAATATTTTCTTTCGGATATGTGCTTGCTGTCCCTGATTGCGATGGATCCCTTTGTATCTGGAATGCTGAAAAGCAAGAAGCGCATCCACCTCAGTTATTTCGTACTGCTCCTCCAGCCTATAAAGTAATCGGGTGAGTACTTGTTGTGTAGCATTTGCGTCACTCAATGCACGATGACGCTGCCCCGGATCAAGGTCGAAAAAAGTGATCAGGCTACTGAGACCCTTAGAAGGGAGCCCCGGAAGCAGTCGACGTGCCAGACGCAGCGTGCAAAGCGTGGGATTACTGAGTGGAGGCAGGCCTGCACGCTGCAGCTCTGCATCAATAAAGCTTGAGTCAAACTGGCAGTAATGGGCAACAAATATCGCATTTCCCAAAAAATCCAGAAACTGTGGCAGCACCTCCTCTATCTGCGGCCGATCAAAAACATCTTCGTTGGTGATACCTGTAATTCGGGTAATGTGCCGCGAAATAGTACACTGGGGATCAACCAGCGTCTCCAGTGTGTCCACCACATCACCTGAACGCATCTTGACAGCTCCGATCTCAATGATCCGATCGTGTACGGCATGTGTTCCTGTCGTTTCCAGGTCAACGATCACAAACGTTGCATCCCGAACTTGCATTAGATGCCTATGAGTAAATTCGCATGTTTGTGCGTATCACTTTCGCTGTCAACATAACTAAGGTAATTATTATGAGCAAGGTCACGGTTATCGGGGCCGGAAATGTCGGAGCCACTGTTGCAGAATGCGTGGCCCACAAGGACATGGTCAATGAGGTTGTTCTGATTGATATCAAGGACGGTCTTTCGGAAGGGAAGGCCCTTGATATTGCAGAGTCTGCTCCGATTCATTTGTTTGATACGAAAGTCAAGGGAGTGACAAATGATTATGGGGCTACCGCAGACTCCGATATTTGCGTAATCACCAGTGGAGTTCCACGGCGACCGGGCATGAGTCGCGACGACCTCTTAGGAATTAACGCCAGTATTGTGCGTACGGTAACCGAGTCCTTTGTAGCCGGAAGCCCGAATGCTATCATTATCGTGGTTTCGAACCCGCTTGATGTAATGACTTATGTGGCGCACGAAGCTAGCGGGTTCCCGGCCAACCGTGTCATGGGGATGGCCGGTGTACTGGACACGGCCAGATTTCGAGCCTTCATTGCAATGGCACTTGATGTGTCCGTCAAGGATATTCAGGCACTCTTGCTAGGTGGACATGGGGATACGATGGTACCTCTTCCGCGCTACACTACAGTCGGAGGAATTCCCCTCACCGAACTGCTCCCTGCAGACCAAATCGAGGAAATTGTAGCGCGCACCAAGAGTGGGGGCGGCGAGATCGTAAAGTTGATGGGCACTTCTGCATGGTACGCCCCCGGCGCTGCGGCTGCACAAATGGTTGAAGCAATGGTAAAGAACTCCGGCAGAGTGCTTCCCTGTGCTGCACGCCCTTCAGGGGAGTATGGTCTTTCTGATCTGTTTATTGGTCTGCCAGTGCGTCTTGGTCATTCGGGCATCCAAGAAATAGTAGAGGTTGATCTGAACGATTCCGAGCAGGCGCTCATGGACATTTCAGCAAACCATATCCGGAGCAATTTTGAAGCACTCAAGCGCGTATTGAGTCAATCGAATGCCTAATTCTGTACGTGCGTAAACGATCGGATGGACAGGTCATGGCATCGGGGTACACCTCATGAAAGAGTCCAGGAGAAAAGGAACCTGATTCTGCAAACGCCGCCAGAGATTCAGCCTGACAATCAAGCCGGGGTGAAGATCCTAGATGGATTCGCATAGGAACGCACAGCAGGTCAGACTTTCTAAGCAAGTGCAAGCGTATTGCCTCCGGGATTGGGGACAGTGTGGTGATGGTTCTCGGGCTGCTCCTCCTGTGACCCGAACTTGCAACATCTGCACCAGGTGATTAATCAGATATTGCATTCCTCTTGAGGTTAACCACGGTTGCTCCCCAGCCGCTTGAATCTGACGCAGTTCCCCAAGAGTCAACCAGCGAACAATCAGACAGAACCGCGTGCACGATAGCTCTTAGTACCCCTTTTCCCTTACCGTGAATAATTCGCACACAGTACGTGCCCTCTCTACTGCACTCGCGCAGATACTCCCGTGTCACCTCGGCCGCATCCCGTGGATGAAACGTGTGCAGGTCCAGTATTCCGTCTGTGGGATAGCTAGTCAGGTCTTCGGTCATTTTGTCTGGATTGTCTGGCAAATCAATCCCCGGTTTTGATCATCAGGTGCCCCGCAATACCGAGGGTACCACCATATGTATTTCGGTAATTATGTCGTTCCCCTATATAGGCACAGGGCACCAACTCTTGCTTTCTTTGCCGAGAATAGACACAAGCAAACCATTCTGCATTTGACGTACATACTCAGTGTCGGAATCAGGCACCCTGTCATTCTACAGCCTATTGTGTTCCAATTCAGTATCTTGCCAATATTATACGGCAATGTTTTCAATGCATGCTGATTGCAGTTGACTATAACGTAGCGGTGCGTAACTTCGCTCTGCAGAGGTGTCGAACAGACAGACTTACTTAGGAAACTGTTACATCTACTCTCCAATCTAAAATATATCGTGTGAGAGCACCCAGGTCGTGGCCAGTACAGTCCATTTAGTAGCCCGTAATAATGATCGCAGACGCTCGTCGGCTGCCAGTCGATTTGATGCCCTGCATGAAATGCCGGATGAGGACCTGATGGAGCTCTTCCAGTCAGGAACTGTCGAAGCCTACGATATCCTGGTAAGCCGATACAGCGAGCGCCTAGTGCACTATCTGTATGGTTTTCTGGGGGATCGCAAGCGCTGCGAAGACCTCCTGCAGGAAACCTTTCTTCGCGTTCATCGAAACCGACACTCCTATCAGCGTATTGCAAAGTTCTCCACTTGGCTCTATACCATTGCCGGTAATCTTGCAAGGAGTGAGTACCGAAAGCGGAAACGTCGTCATATGTACTCAATCCAGTCCGTAAACAAGGACAACGAAGAATACGAAATGCCCTTACCGGACGAAACCTTTGCGCCCGATAAGCACGCAGAAAGTGCATTGCAGGATCGGTATATCCATGATGCCCTGGATTCAATTCCGCCAAACTTTAAAGAGGTGGTGATCCTTCGTGATATTCAGCAACTCTCATACAATGAAATTGCACAGATCACTGGGCTTCCAATGGGAACCGTCAAAAGCCGCATAAATCGAGGACGCGCTAAACTCCAGGATCTCTTAAAGGGAGTATACCCATTCAATAAGGATAAGAATGGGCATTATAGGCGTAAATGACCCATCAGGTGGAGGAAGTCATGCCATTAGAGTATCACTTTACGAAGAAACTTCCGATAGCGTCAGTTGATCGTATGCTCCCTAATGAGCAGTATGCCTGATACGGTAACCTGTCGACGCGTGATTGTCAACCGGGAGCGTCAAACTTTCTATATCCAGTGGTCTGACGATCATGAGTGCTTCTTTCCGCTGGATGGGCTACGGCGCGCATGTCCGTGTGCCGGCTGTCAGGGACATGAAAAAATGCACGAGCTGCCAGATCCAGAAATATTCCACTTACCGGCTCTTGTGCGTTGGGAGAACGTCAAAGTTGAGGTAGCTGGCAGCGTAGGCTTGCGCCTTACCTGGGATGATGGACATAACAGTGGCATTTACACTTGGGAGCGCCTGCGTGCAATGTGTCCGTGTCGGTAGCGTAGCCTGCCCTGCAACCTGTCCGTACGCAAGTTCGACATTGTAGTGGATTTTTTACTGAGATTCCCTATCCCCTATT
>JAPPGC010000113.1 GCA_028875125.1 Bacteroidota bacterium
TACGCCTCGTTGCGCGACCTCCTCCGACTTAAATTCTAATTGTCGCTGACTTAAAATCTAATTGTCGTTCAACAGTAAATCGTCTTGCCGTCCAGCCAAGGTGCATCCTGTGCTTCGGACATAGCGTTCCGAAGCGTTACCAGTGGTCCCTTTTCATGCAGTCCTTCTAGGATTGGCGCCGCGATATTCACGACCAGCCCCATAACACCTTGTTGGTGGTGTACGTAACCCCTCAGAGTAGTTGGCTCCAACTGGTGATGCTTACGGCAGGGTAAAAAAATCATTCTACCCAACCTTGCACAAGGCTGGCCAAGTATGGTTTTTGGGTTGGGCTATTCTGAGATCTTTCTCACAGCGATGAGAAGGCGATCAACCTCCTCGTCGGTCGTGTAGCAGGCAACACCCGCTCGGACGAGTCCTTCAACCCCAAGACGCGAGACCACAGTGCTTGCGTAGAAATCACCGTGAGAAAGGAATAGTCCGTAATTACTCAGTTGCCTGCAGGCTTCCTCAGACGTTAATCCCTGAATCGTGAAACTGACCGTAGGAGTACGCGCATCGGACGGTGGGGGTCCATAACACATAACATTGGCAAGTGTATGCAGTCCTTCCCATAGCCTCGTAATGAGATACTTTCCATGCTCATGCAGCTCCTGATAAGTGGCTTTTAATGCTGCACGTCGAGGTTCAATCGGAGTGAGAGATGCAAGAAAATTTACTGCTCCAGCAGAACCGGCAATGGCTTCATGGCTAAGTGTTCCTGTTTCCAAGCGCTCAGGTGCAGTCGAACCTGCTGGTGCAAGACGAGGCACGTCCAGATTCTGTAGCAATTTTTGCCTCCCGTATAGCACACCCGCGTGCGGTCCATAGAACTTATATGGGGAGCATGTCAAGAAATCGCATTTGAGCGCTTTCGTGTCACAGAGGACATGTGGAGCGTAATGGACCGCATCCACGAATGACAACGCATTGGCTCGGAGAGCGAGGTTGATAACCGTATGCAAATCGTTGACGGTCCCCAATGCATTCGATGCACCACCAATTGCGATCAATCGAGTGCGTGCGTTAATCAAGTCTTCAAGATCATCCAGATTCAGTTGTCCGGTTCTAGTATCAAACTTTGCTGATCGTATCACAAAACCGCGCTCTTTGGCAAGATCTCGCCAAGGGTCAATGTTCGCGTGGTGATCGAGCTCGGTGACAACTATTTCGTCTCTCTGGTTCCACTGACGCCCCAGCGAACGGGCCAGATGAAACGTTAATGTGGTCATGTTTTGACCAAAGACAATTTCTGTAGGCCGGCAATTGAGAAAGTCTGCGAAAGCTGCTCGAGCATCATCAAGTATGGCGTCTGTTTCTGTGCTTGAAGGATAAGCCCAGTGCGTGTTTGCATTGTGGTTCAGGAGGTAATCCACCATCGCATCAGTTACCATCGTAGGCACCTGTGTGCCACCGGGTCCGTCGAAATAGGCTACAGGGTAACCATTGTGTACACGTTGCAATGCAGGAAAAGCTTGACGGATAGCGTCAACTTTGGCTGTGGTAGCGTACATTTGACAATAATGTTATCATACAGCGGCGCAAGATAAGAATACATTCCGCAATAGCGTGAACGTTAGTCGGATGGGCAACTATTTATATTCTGTGGTGCGAACCTAGCAGTTCATGAGGGCAATTATTTTTCAGGCTGCAGGATTTGAATTTTTCGGACTTCAGCACCTGTTGCCGCTCATCCTGCTGGTTGTTTTGTCTTTCTGGTTACCTGTATTTGCCCGTGATAGGTTAAGCCCTCAGAATCAAGTCTGGATTGCACGAGGACTTGCCATCATTATCAGTCTTGGTATCCTCAGTGTCGCAATATTCAGATTGCTCATAAACCAGTTTGACTGGCGCGAAAATCTACCCCTTGACCTATGTAATCTACTGGCATTGTTTCTGCCAGTTCTGTTCTGGAATCCACATCCACGACTCGTCAAACTGGTTTATTTCTTAATCTTGGGAGGAACAGGGCAAGGCATAATCACTCCGAATTGTCCCGAAGGATTTCCACATATACTTTATCTCAGTTACTGGATCGTTCATTGCGGGCTCGTTCTCCATATTATTTACATAGTTGTTGTGTGGCGCATCTATCCCCGCTTTGTTAGCATTCTACATAGTATGGTGGCCATGAATATATATGCAGCGGTAATGTTTGTACTCAACTACTTCATGGATTCCAACTACTTCTATGTGATGGCGAAGCCGATAACACCGTCACTCTTGGATTACATGGGCCCATGGCCGTGGTATATCTTAACGGGGCAACCGGTCGCGTTTGTGATTTTCTTCCTTTTATGGCTGCCGTTTTTTCGACGAAACTCGATTCCGGATGCTCAAATGACGGAGGATACTCGACCGAGTATTAATATTGACAATGCAGCAGTATGATGGGATTGGAGATTATATTGCGGCAGGCAGAAGTGATTAGCAATAACGGTATAATTGCACCTAACCAACTGATGTATTCGATGCTACCAAGCAAAATGTTTTGGGAAAACTGGGGGAAAACATTGTGTGTGGTATCTGTCCTAACACTAGCCCTGTTGCACAGTCCGGATATTGCTGCTCAGGAATGGGAGATTTCTCCCGTATTCGTTGAAGTAGCTCCTCGCATTGATGGCAGCCTGGATGATCCAATCTGGATAGAAATTGATCCGATCACCGAGTTCACACAGGTATGGCCCGATGAGGGAGAAGTGCCCACAGAGCTGTCCGAGGTACGGATAGCCCACAATCGGGACTATCTGTTTTTTGCGTTTCGATTTCTGGATGAAGACGCGCATTTAATTCGCGCGAAGAATCTGGAGAGAGGGGGACGCAATGATCGTGATGATCATGCATATATCTCCCTGGATACGTATCTCGATAAACGCAACGCCTATTTGTTCGAGATGAATGCGCTTGGCACGCAAGACGATGCTACGATCACGGATGAGGGGCTCACGCTTGACAGTTTTTCGTGGGACGCAGTGTTTCGGAGTGAGACGCAGATTGATGAAGATGGCTGGACCATGGAAGTGTCGATCCCGTTCCGACAATTGCGGTTCCCCAAGGGCGAAACGGTTGATTTTGGTCTGATGCTTTCACGCATGATCAACCGAAAGAATGAGCGAGTGATTTGGCCGCCGATTGGTCTTGAATTCGGTGGTCAATGGGGGGTGATCAGCGCGGTATCTCAGTATGGAGTACTAAAAGGCTTGCGTAATATTCGTCGGGGCAAGAACATAGAGATCAAGCCCTATGTGATCACAGGGATTCAGCAGACGCGTGAGGATTATAATCTCAAGGATATTCCCAGTACTTTTGAGCGTGATATTGGCATAGATTTCAAGTATGGAATAACAAGCAATGTTACGCTTGATCTTACAGTTAATACGGATTTTGCACAGGTGGAAGCGGATAACGTTCAGCTCAACCTAACCCGATTCAGTCTTTTCTTCCCCGAGAAACGAGAATTTTTCCTTGAAAGGAGCGGTCTGTTTGAGCATGGTAATCCCAGATCTACCCAGACCTTCTTTTCCAGGCGTATAGGGCTCAGGGATCAAATTCTTACAGGAGCCCGTGCTACCGGGCAATTTGGGCGTCTCTCAATCGGGTTACTAGACATTGAAACCGGTGAGGGGATGGGGGACACATTCGGATCAAAGTCGACCAATAATCTGGTTGCTCGGTTGCGTACCTCTCTCAGTTCACGTGCAACGGTGGGAGCGATCCTGACCAATTATGCTGCACCGGATAGAATAAACCGTGCGTTTGGAATGGATGCGCAGTATCGATTCTGGAGCGCGAGCGAGTTTGAGGCATGGTATACGAAGGTAACGGATGACGGACCGATAGAGAATGATGAGGCCGGTCATGCCAGCCTCACACTCATGAACGACAAATACGGAGTTGAGGCCAGCTTCACTTCTGTTGGAGAAAATTTTCATCCGGCCCTAGGATTTGTAAGACGGCGTGACATGCGCCGATTCTCAGGCGGGGCGCAGTACACGCCGATCGTTTCCTTTGATGCACTCCTCTTCATACGTCAGTTCACTTTTCAAAGTGAATATGAATACATTGCAAGCCAGAAGGGCGAGCTGCAGTCACAGGAGTTTGAGGTATCCGCCGGGGCGGCTTTCAATCGACGGGATAATATCGCTTTTGAATACAGTCAAGAGTTTGAACGGCTGTTGGTTCCGTTTTACATCCGACCAAACGCACGCATTCCTTTGGGGGATTACACGTTTAGTCGATTTGTCTTGGAGGGGCGGACGGACTCCAGTCGAAGGCTGTTTGGAAGTGCAGGTACTTCGGTAGGGGCATTCTTCAATGGAAACCGGACTGACTTAGAATTTCAGGTTGGCTTCCGACAGTCACGCCATCTCCAGGTTGAAGCCGGAGTTGGCTATTCGCGCATTGATCTTCCAGTGGAAAATGGACGATTCGATGCAACGACAGTTTCGGTAGAGTTGCTTGGTGCGGTTAATAGAAAATATTCGCAACTGCGCTGGTGCAGTACGACAATTTTACGCGTGACTTGCAGGCGAATATTCGTGTAAACTGGATACATACGCCGGGGAGTGACCTGTTTTTTGTTTTCAATACAGCGTATCATTTTGCAAATTCAAATGAGGTGTTTTTCGATCCGAATCGGGATTACCTCTTAACTAATCGGGCCGCAGTGGCCAAGCTGACCTATCTAATTCTGCTATAATTCATGAACCCGGAAACCAGTATTGAAAAGCCTAGAGGAATCATAGACCGAGGTCTTCGGGCTATTGAAGTGGTCGGCAATAAATTGCCGGACCCGTCCATGCTCTTCCTGCTCTTATTGATTGTGGTCTGGATCCTTAGTGCGTTGCTGTCAAACGTCTCATTTACCTCAGTGATTGATCCACGCACGCAGGAGCCACTTATAATCAACAACTTGCTAAGTGGGAGCGCGATTACGGACTTCATGAGCCGCATGGTTTCCATCTTCACTGGGTTTGCGCCGCTTGGTGTTGTTCTGGTAGCAATGCTTGGGGTGGGGGTAGCTGATGAAGCCGGATACTTCAATACAGGCATAAAGCTGCTCTTATCCAAAACGTCAGTGGGGCTTCTCACTCCTGTAGTAGTTCTGGTAGGCCTCCTTAGCCACAGTGCTGTTGACGCAGGATATGTGTTGGTGATTCCCTTAGGGGGTGTCATTTTTCACGCCGCTGGTCGACATCCATTGGCCGGTATCGCTGCAGCATTTGCAGGTGTTTCTGGAGGCTTCAGTGCCAATCCGCTTCCATCTGCCCTAGACCCGCTTTTGCAGGGGTTTACTCAGCCCGCAGCGCAAATTCTCGATGCGGCGATACTAGTCAACCCGCTTTGTAACTACTTCTTCACTGTAGCATCCAGCGCAGTGATCATTGCGCTGGGCTGGTACATAACTGATCGTATAGTTGAACCACGTCTTTCTAGAAGTACGCCTGTGGACGAGGATGCCGAGAAATCCTCGGGGATGGATACTATCGGCGTGAGAGAGTCGAAGGCATTCTGGTGGGCGACCGGGGTAATGTTGTTAGGTATTGTGGTACTGATCCTGACGCTTATACCCGCCGATTCGGCGTTCAGGGATACCAATGGGTCATTGAATTCTTTTCAGGCGCCCATAATGCAATCTATTGTCCCACTCATCTTCCTGCTTTTCTTAATTCCTGGCGTCGTGTATGGCTACATAGCAGGCGTATTTAAGTCCTCAAAGGATATGGTTGACGCCATGACAAAAGCAATGAATGGCATGGCTTACTACATTGTGATGGCGTTTTTCTGCGCTCTGTTTGTGCATGCTTTTGGAGCTTCCAACATCGGAGCATTACTGGCGCTTAAGGGCGCAGCTACCCTCCAGGCATTGGCATTGCCTGGATCCATCACGATAGTTGGGATCATCCTGCTAACTGCGTTTGTAAATCTGTTCGTGGGGTCTGCATCGGCAAAATGGGCGCTCCTGGCCCCTATTTTTGTCCCAATGCTTATGCAAGTAGGGATCTCCCCTGACCTGACACAAGCTGCTTATCGGGTTGGGGATTCCTCGTCAAACATAATAACCCCGCTCATGCCGTATTTCCCGTTGGTTGTGGTCTATTGTCAGAGGTATTTCAAGAAGACAGGGATTGGTACGCTCACCTCAATTATGATTCCATATTCGATCACCTTCCTGGTAGTCTGGACAGCATTCCTGCTTCTGTACTGGGTATTGGGGATTCCACTGGGGTTAGGGGCTTCGTATACTTATCCACCAGTCTAATGTCGCTCGGATCAAGTCTGAGCCGAATGATTGCTGGTATGTTGCGAGGATTTATACGCTCACTGCTTCGGAGTCTTTTCAGGCGGTAACTTACCCTGAATATGTTGAATCGCTAGGTTCAATAATCTGGAAGCGTACGGGTAGACGCATCCGAACACGAGCGGTCTCTCCCTGATGTCGACCAGGAATGAAGCGCGTCCTGCGCAATGCCTGGACGGCTGCGGAATCAAGGAGGGCATGCAGTGAACGTTCGACCAGAATGTCACTCGTCGTACCGTCCTGATTGACTGTAAAGATTAGTGTCAGTTTTCCCTCAATTCGGGCTTGTTTCAATCATTGAGGAAACTTTTGATTGTTTTTGTGACTGATAGGGCT
>JAPPGC010000030.1 GCA_028875125.1 Bacteroidota bacterium
GCCTGGCGCACGCAATTTGAATCTCACCAGGTGGGCAAATTCATCTCAATACACAGTCGGAAATCAGCTTCGTCTCATGGGGCTTAACCTGAATGACTTTTTCCCGGTTATGGATAAACTGCCACTGTACGTCTCTGACTAATGGAGTAAGACCAATAACCTCGATCAAATAGTCATTGCCATAGGTACGATCAGTACTTCGCACAACCCACTCCTGGTCTCGAATCAAGAGACGTGATCCAGGAGCAGGTGGATGAGTGAGGCCACTTGCTTTACTAGGCATAAAGATTATTGATCATCATGAAATCAGCAGTATTTCAAGCCCTGAGCAGCGAATACTAATCAATAATACAGATTCCGAAGTGATTGACCTGTCAAGGCAACAAAGTATTATGTAGGATATGTAATTGTTGGATACAATTGGGCCCAGAAAATTTGGAACCCCTTCAACCCCTAATTTGGGGCAACGAATCATGCAAGACGTTTCATTGGGCATAGCCCTAGAACTTTTGCAACTAGATCCGCAGAATACAGCATATGCCATCAGATTAAAACATAGTTTAGATTTCACGAATGGTATCATGTGATTTGTCATTCCTCAATAGTTCTTGCATCCTAATTCGGACTATCTGTGTAATCATTGGAATCTAGGATTGAACCATGAATCCAATTCGCATATTCATCAGCAGTGTTCAGAGTGAGTTTGCAAAAGAACGGGAACTACTGCGAAATTATCTCCGCGATGATACAATGATGCGGCGATTCTTCGATGTATTCTTATTCGAAGACACTCCAGCTCTGGACCGGCGACCTGACCAACTCTATCTGGATGAAGTTGAGCGGGCTGACATTTATATCGGATTATTTGGCAACGAATATGGTACTGAAGACAACGAGGGAGTATCGCCGACGGAGCGAGAATTTGACTATGCTACTGCTGTGGGAACGCACCGAATGGTATTCCTTAAGGACATGGATGAGCATGTTCGGCAACCAAAGATGCAGGCACTTGTCACTAGAGCCCAATCAGGTCTGATCAGAAAGCGATTCCAATCACCAGAAGAGCTCATAGCTGCAGTCTATGCAGCATTGGTAGAATACTTGGTAGGTAAGGGATTAATTCGCTCCACTCCATTTGATGGAGCATACTGCATGAAGGCCACCTTGGATGATCTTGACCCTGACCTGATGGCCCGATTCATTCGTACGGCGCGTAGAGTTAGTCAGTTTCCACTTGCTGAAGACGCATCCCCGGAGGAGTTGCTGGAGCATTTGGACCTGTTAAATGATGGGCGACCAACGAATGCCGCGGTGTTACTTTTTGGTAAAACTCCTCAAAAGTTTTTAATTGCTTCAGAAATCAAATGTGCACATTTCCACGGGACTCAGGTCGAAAAGCCTATTCCGTCTCATCAGGTCTACAAGGGAACCGTATTTGATTTGGTTGATCAAGCGGTGGACTTTGTGCTTAGCAAGCTCAACCGCTCCATCGGAACACGGTCAGAGTCACCGCGCGCGGCTCGAATTTATGAGATTCCGAAAGAAGTTGTGACTGAGGCTATCGTCAACGCAATAGCTCACCGAGATTATACTGATAGTAGTAGCGTCCAGGTAATGCTTTTCTCGGATCGATTGGAGGTGTGGAATTCTGGCAGGCTCCCACCTCGGCTTACCCTGGAGAAACTACGTGTCCCACACGGTTCGATACCTCGTAATCCCTTGTTAGCTCAATCCATGTATTTGGTCGAATACATTGAACGAATGGGGACGGGCACTCTGGACATGATCAAACGCTGTGTTGAGTCCGGTTTGCCGGAGCCGAAGTTCTCGGTTGAAGATGGTTTTATCGCTACCATACCACGATCTCACACACGCAACTATAATCTGGTTGCACGTTGGGGAAAAGAACGTATGGCTGATGTTGACATTTTGGTGTTGTTTCCCGATGGGACATGGAAACGTTCTAAAACAGACAAACAAGGTGGAGCGTACGTTGAATTACACTCGGTCTATTTGCCTATGACGGTGTTTGCAGCCGCTGAGGGTTTCGCCGCGTGTGCAGAGTTTGGCTGGAGACCTGAGGAACGAAAACTAACACTGCAACTTAAGTCAGTGCACCGTGGTGGTGCGGTTATCTTCCCCGACGGAACTGGCTATATCCCTGGACTCAACGGAAGATTAAACCCTGTACTTGATTCCAACGGGCGGACCTATCTTCACGCTTCTAATATTGCAATAAATCATGGGCAGACTAAACCGGTCCCGTTTGATTATGGTGAATGGTTGAATCTTGCTGACGATGACAGTTTTGAAGTCCGAGCTCGCGTTGTTCACATGATAGATCAATCGGCTCTATTAGAGTATCGCATGGTAAAGTCGAGGCAAGAGTCGATCGAACTGAGAGTCCTCGCTCTCTTAACGAATGGGCCCCTGTCAAGAAAAGAATTGTCGAAAAGCTTGGGGCACAAGAAAATATCTGGTCGACTCAACAAGGTAATTCCTTTGCTATTGAACGAAGGCAAAGTCGCTTATACACTCCCCGAAAAACCTCAAAGTCGATTGCAAAAATACCGTCTGACCGCCAAAGGCAAAGCTACAATTTCAGACCTCAATACTAAATGATAAGAGGAAGAGTATGCTTTTCGGAAAGACTTAGTCTTGTCCCGAAACGTCAGATTTGCCCTAGCCCACGCTCAAACAGTTGATTCGGTGCATGGGCTTAGATCTGAGACTTCTCGTCGGACTTTTGTCTGTGCTCATCAGTTGCCACGTATAACAAAAGAGTGTCGTAGCAACCGCTTATAACCAAAGTGTTCCGCCAGTGAGTTTGATGGGATCTATCGCATATGGTTGCTATTCACTGGTGTTGCGTTGCTTCCAACGCCGGAACGCAATTCTCAAAGGATATCGCCGCTCGATGACTGGCAGTGTTTGAATTTCGTCAGAATGAAATTAAAAGGGTAGCGCACCACCAAGCAATCCTCGAGAAAGTAAATGGGCGGATCTCTCCCAAACTCTTCAGTAAAAAGGGTAGCTTGGGCTCTGCTACTATAAATGAGGATCAGATTAAGAAACGCTATGCATGTACACAGTTCGCCACCATTGTGCGATAATTGTGTGCATAACACATTATACCAGCATTGGTATGTATGTAGGTAACATGCAGATTGCACCATGCCCGACAATTGTACGGGAGAATACACTTACGACAAACTCCCTAAGTCACGTCCTTCCAGAGCAAGAGGCGCAGGGTAATGCCACTCGTTATACCAACCTGAAGGTTGGTGTTGATCTTTGGTATGACCCGAATTAGCATAGAATGCTTGCACGAATTTAAAAAACCGGATCTGCAGTGATTGATTCGTCAATGCAACGGAGGATGCACCGAGGTATGAGGATTCCTGCAGGCAGAGCTCAGAAGACTTGGGATCTCCGCTCCCCGATTCGGAAGTAATGGATCACTACCTACTCCACTCCATCTACGCTGGGCATTTTGACGGAATAAAACCGAGCTAGCCTACGTCTATCCTCCCGAGGTCACTATAGAATATGCGCTGTCTCTTCACAGTTAACTTTCCCAACTACAGTAAATGCGAATCCTCATCACCGCCATTGCATTAATTGCAACCGCACTTCCAACCTTGGCGCAGCAAAACGCCATCAACATTGTCTCTGGACGCGCCATTGATGAGGAGACTGGTACTACCCCGTTACCTGGCGTGACTGCCGTGATTGAAACGGTTACAGACTCGCTCCTTGTGGCTGGCTCCACCTCCAATGCAGATGGTTACTTCGCTATTGAAGTACGTGAGCGTGGAGAGTATCGACTGCGCCTCACCTTTGTCGGATTCGTCACCCACGAGCAACTGGTTACGATAGACGGACCATACAAAAGCCTTGGCACGATCTCAATGATGCCCGACGTAATGCAATTGGATGAGATAGTCGTTGAAGAGCTGCAGGAGCGTATGGTGATCCGTGGAGATACTACAATTTTTAATGCGGACGCCTATAAGGTAAACCCAGATGCTACCGCGGAGGACCTAGTGGCAAAGCTTCCTGGTATTGTCGTTCAGGACGGGCAAGTTGAGGCTCAGGGCGAGCAAGTTCAGCGGGTAACTGTTGATGGACGAGAGTTTTTCGGCCAAGACCCCACAGCTGCGCTCCGAAACCTCCCTGCAGATGTGATCCAGAACGTGGAGGTATTTGATAGGGACAGCGACCAGGCTCAATTCACAGGATTTGATGATGGTAATTCGGAGAGAACGATAAACATCACTACGCGACGTGGCATGAGTAACGGCCAATTCGGTCAAGTTTACGGCGGGTACGGCGACGATCAGAGATATATCACCGGAGGCAACACAAACATATTTGATGGTGATCGACGTATTTCCATTATTGGTCTTTCCAATAATGTTAATCAGCAGAACTTCGCTTTCCAGGACTTACTGGGCTTGATGGGTAGTGGAGGCAGTAGATTTCGTGGTCGGGGGGGAGGCGATGGTCCTCCGCGTGGAGGTGGTGGGGGAAGAGGTAGAGGTGGCGGAGGTTTTAACCCTCGGAATTTCCTCGTGGGAGCTCAAAGTGGCCTTAATCACACCACCTCGGCAGGGGTCAACTACAGCGACGAGATCGGAAGCAACGTACGTCTCAGTGCAAGCTACTTCTTCAATCGGGTTTCGAATGAAAATGATGCAATCCTTGATAGAGAACTGTTTCTGGCCAACGATCAATCTCAGTTCTATAATGAAAACACACAGTCAAGCGGTAAAAACTTTAACCATAGACTGAACGCACGGATTGACTACACAATCAACGAAAATAATTCACTGACCATTCGACCAAGCCTCAGTTTCCAGAACAACACCTCTTCCAGTCTTCAGTCGGGCATCAACTCACTGGCCACCGGGGCACTCCTGAACACGGTATACAATAACTACATAACCGATAACCGAGGATTTACATCAAGTTCCAGCATCCTGTATCGGCACCGATTCAGTAAACCGGGCAGAACCATCTCCGCGGATGCTAGACTCGGCTTCAATAGCCGTGCAGGGGACTCCGATCAGATTTCTATTACCGAATTCATGCAGATCGGTCGACAGAACCGTGGGGCCGCCAGCGATTCAACCTATGATCAGGAAGTTGATAACTCGTCTGCTGGACAGTCATACGCAATTCGGTTTGCCTACACTGAACCCCTGGGCGAAGTTGGACAGCTTCAGCTCACTTATAGACCCTCTTACAATCGCAATGTATCTGATCGCTCCGCGTATGTACTTGACTTGCGGACTGGATTGCACACAATCCTGGATCCCACGTTCTCGAGCCTGTTCGACAATGATGTGGTTCAGCAACGTGGTGGGATATCCGTCCAACGGAGAATAGATGACCGGTACTCCATCCAGTTGGGCCTTGAAATCCAAAACGAACGACTCATTGGTGACCAGACCTACCCTGTAGATTTTCGATTGGATCGCTCGTTCTTGAGTTTTCTGCCCGAGGCAGAAATAGAATTTGAGTTTGGAGAGGCGTTGGATCTGGACATTGACTATCGTACACGAACCAATACTCCCTCAGTCAGCCAACTGCAGGATGTAGTTGATAATACCAATCCTCTATTTCTCTCAAGTGGTAATCCTGACCTCGAACCCAGCTACTCGCATACAATCAGCATCCGTGGGCGCCGTGGAGATCGGCGGGCTGGGCGAATGATGTTCGCATACGTGAGCTGGACCCGAGAAATGAATTCCATTGGTACTGCCTCCTTCCTGGCATCTCGGGATACAGTCATCGCGGGTGGGCGAATCCTTCTTCCCCAAGGCGCACAGTACTCTGCCCCGCTTAACCTTGACAATCCCAGTACCACAATTCGCTCATTCGTTGGGTTGGGTACCCCCGTGACTCTGCTCCGAAGCAACTTGAATTTCAGGGGCGGTGTCAGATACTCAAAAAGTCCAAGTGTCATCAATGGTGTAGATAATATGGGGACACAGTACAGCTTTAATGGCGGTCTGACACTCGGAAGCAATATCAGTGAGCGCCTAGACTTTACACTGACATATAACGCTGCCTACACGATTGCCAACAACTCCTATTATTCTCCGCTTGACGAGAATTTCTTTCGACATGACACAGGATTCCGCTTTGTATGGCTTCCCATCGGTGGACTGGTAATCGAACACAGTCTGACCTACAATAACTACATCGGTCTGGATGAGACGCTCTATCCGACAACATTTATTGTTAACGCCGGATTGGGCTACAAATTCATGCAGGCGGATGCGGCAGAAGTGAAACTACTCTTTGGCGATATTTTCAATCAGGAAACCGGAATCAACCGAAATATCACGGAAGCCTATGTCGAGGACAGTCAGACCCAGGTACTTGGACGCTACATCCTGCTTAATCTGAGCTACCGCTTCCGCAATTTCGGTCTATAGTCAGCCTACGGATATCCTTTGCATAGGCGAAAGAACCGACCTTGAGTGATCTGGCCCATCCCGGTTATAGCTTCCAGTGGATAAGCCCGGGACGGAGAAGCGTAGTTCTTGAAATTACTTCTCCCTACCTATAGGGCTTTCGGTGTCCAACGACAATTAAAACTACAGTTGACGACAGTTAAAATTAGTGTTTTTCA
>JAPPGC010000012.1 GCA_028875125.1 Bacteroidota bacterium
CATACCCTAATTTTAATTGTCGTCATACCGTAATTTTAACTGTCGCTAGATAGCAAATTCATCTCAATACACACACCTGCATAGAAGGAGCCTCCCTATCCTGAAAAAAGAACTCATTGATGATGTCTACGCTGTAATGAGCCGGCGGAAAATAGCTTTTCACTGAACAGTACCGAATTCCATGAAAAACCAAGTACGAAACGGCTTTCTCACTACTCCCATAATTCTTTTGTGGACCATTCTTCTGGCTGGGTGTGGACGTGGTACGGCTCCAGCACAGGAAGAAGGCGAAGCCGCCTTGATCGAGCTGGAAGAAGTCATGCGGCTCGGCGATGAATCCGCAGGCGACACGGTCCTGTTCGGACCGATTACCCAAATCGTGGTAAATCGAGATGGTGAATTACTTGTGTTAGAAAGCCCCAGATCCCCACTGGTTCACTTATTCGAGTCAGACGGTACCTATCTGAGTCAAGTCGGAGGTCGGGGGGAAGGACCGGGTGAGTATCGGTACTTAAGTGGTGTCGTCATTGGTGCAGCAGATTCCGTGTATCTGTGGGAAATCGTAACGAATCGAATCCTAGTCTATGATCCTGATGACTTCTCCTATGTGCGCAGCATTGAAGTGAAGAATGATGGTGAAAAACAATTCAACAGTATAATCGGTGCCGTTGGAGATGGGTGGATCATGACGAAGAGTTTATCTTCTTTCCTGGAATCCGATGATGGTTCGATGACGATCAACAACGATCGTCATTATGAACTGATCAAGGTCAACAGGGACGGAAGTTACGGGACAGACATTCTTGGCACCGTAGATGAATATGAGATGATCTACAATCTTCAGGAAGGCGGTGGCATGAACTTTATCTGGACTCCATTTGGCCGATCGCCGTCTTGGGCAGTTGATCATGATGATATGCTCTACTACGGTTGGAGCGATGAAATCGAAATCATAACCGTATCCACTGACGGATCAACTCGTGATACAATCCGCCATGAGCATGAACCGGTGCCAATTACAGATGCGGAAATGGCTGAAGCAATGCCGGAGGAGTCCCTCTTCCGGGAATTAGTGGAGGCCCGTGAGCCTCACGAGATGAAGCCGGCATTTCAGACCTTTGTGGTGGACGAAATGAGCCGCATTTGGATCAAGCTGAGTAGCCCCGAAGATGCGGTTCAGGCGGAATGGTTGATTCTTAGCCAAGAATCTCACGCAGTTGGACGTACTTCGCTTCCAGCTACCGTGGATCTTGAGGTGATTCGAGGCGACTATGCCTATGGCACTCACCAAGGGGACGGCGCCGCTCCAATGGTTGTGGTTTATGAGATCCAAGAGTGACCCAAAAGTACAGAGTCCTAATTGCAGCACGAACTCCCCGAGGTCTATATTTCTGTGACAGGAGGCGGCAGCACGGAACTTCGATTCGGTGGAATGCCCTGGTTTAAGGAGTTATTTCTAACCGTGGATCTTGGATTGTCTGAAAATCATAAGGGGAACCTTGATCTTTTTTTGCTCGAGTAGTAGCACTGCAAATCTGTTTGTAACTCCCTTTCAGAAGGACGATCAGTCAACAGAGAATTTCCCCCACATTTCAGTTCGCCAGCAGGAAAGAGGCGGGGCTTGTAACCTAAACACCCAACTCAGCCTTGACCAAGCGTGTGCCCTCAACCAAGGCATGCAGCTTTGCGCGTGCGGCCCAGCGTGCGGTTTCACTGAAACCACAATCAGGCGCGAGCACAAGCTGGTCTGGGGGGACATGCTTCAGCACTTGGCGAATCCGGTCTGCCACGATCTCCGGGGTTTCTACGAAATAATTCTTCACATCAATAACTCCGGCCGCAACGGTTCGTGAGGCCTCGGCAATCTGTTTCGTCAATTCCAGTTCAGCCATTTCCCGGTTGGCAAACTCCAAGTGGATCTCCTGTGCTGCAATGTCAAGGATGTGCGGAAAGAGTGGCGCATATGTTCGATGGGCCACAGGCCGTCCGATGTAATTGCCAAAGCATAAATGGAGGCCTATTTCCGCATCCACGCCATCAACGCAGCTGTTAAAAAGATCGACGAATGCACGGGGCGAGTGTTTGTGGACAGCATAAGAGGGCTCATCCAATTGGATGAAGGTCGCACCAGCCTGAACTACGGCTTTCAGTTCAGTATTGATTATTTGAGCGAATTGTTCAGATACGGCCATGCGATCCGGGTAAATGCCACCGGTTTGGATGCGGCCAGCCAGTGTATAGGGACCAGGGCAGGTTACCTTTAGCGGCCTTGAAGCGCGCGTGGATGCATAAAGAAATTCAGGTACCAGTCCGAGCCCATCAGGGGCAGCAAAGGGTTCCACAGCTTCGTAACGCTCACGTTGATCGTGACCACCTGGACCCAACCGACGAAGTGGTTCAAGGGCCGAGAGCCCGCTCAGGCACCCGTAGAACCCGGCGGTAAAGAACCCAAACCTGTGCATTTCCCCATCGGTCACAACATCTAGACCGGCCTCCTCTTGGTCACCGATCGCCATGTTAACCGCATCGTTGAGCGTTTCTTCAACATCTTTAGGGCCATATTCTCCACGCTCCATAGCGTTGATTGAGGTGATGAGCCAAGGAGGCAGGGCATAACTGCCGATCACACTTGTCTTGAGCATTTTCTTTGGAAGAGAAACCGTATAGTTGGACAGCCGCAGGCCAATTTAGGGTGCCTCGGCTAAACTATTGATACGGTATTATTACATCAAATTGATTAAATTAGGGGTTGTCAGCGCCGTTCTTAGTCGGTGCTGCTTGTAATCATTTCAACCAAGCCTAAGTTTCACATGCGAAAAGCTACTTTTTTTAGCCTGTTGGTTGCACTTGTTGCCGCCGCTCCAGTGTTCGCCCAACAGGTAGACTTCCGGTGGGAGCCTAGCCAATCGGAGGGATTTCCTGATCTCACTAACTTAATTCATCAAATACCTTACATCCCGGCCTACGCACCAGGAATTCATTCTGGTGCCCGATCCATAGCTGGACCTGTGGATTTGGATGGTGATGGACAAATGGAGGTGGTGTTGTCCGACTACTCGGGAGGCGGGCGCATGCATGTCATAGAAAATGTCGGAACAGATACATGGGAGTTGATCTTTTCCGCTATGTCCTTAGAACCAACCGCTGGAACAACCAATAATGCTCGCGGCATTGGAGCGGGAGACCTGGATGGAAATGGTTTCGGGGAGATGTATATTTTTTCTGGCCATGGTGTGAGTGAGGCTACTTTGGGGGTAATCAATCTCCTCGTCCCGGGCTTTGCTCCCTCACTTTTTGCAGTCGTAGCCTCGGGTGACAACGAGTTCGGACTACTTCCAGAGTTTTGGGACTTTGATGGGGATACCCCTGATCGGTTTCGGACTGAGCAAATGACCATTGCTGATGTAGATGGGGATGGTGCTAACGAATTGCTGTTTGGCAATAATGGCGCTGACAATGCTTATGACAGTTGGTACGTGCTTTCAGCAGCTGACTTAGGTTCAGGATTTGCTACATGGACGCAGGAAGCGCGTTGGAGCAGCAGGGCTGCGCAGGATTTTGATCCAGTTAACCGTGGTGGGGGAAGTGCTTATGGTATAGTTCCTGCGGACTTGGATGGGGACGGCACAATGGAAATCGTCCTAGGCTCATGGAACAACCTGAACTTCTCAAATGTGGATGTGACTGGTCCAGATACGTATGCGGATCCAACAGGTGATCGTCCATACGCCAGGGCGGCTTCCAGTGATCATGTATCGTTTTTTGGGTGCACAGTTTTGGACATGGATATGAACGGCGACGATGAGGTTTACTGCCCCGTGCTGCAAACCGGCGCCCTTGCGCTCATGAATTATGAGGCCGGTGAGGATCCTCTGCAAATTTACTACACCTCAGATGTGACCGACGATGACTACAGCAAGAATAATTTGGTGAATCCGTTGGTTGAAGCGGCAGGTGGTGGGCTTGGAATAACCAATGGCGACATTGACAAGGATGGAGTTCCAGAACTGATTTTGACGGGATCGTCATACACTACTCAGCAGTATGAGGCGGGCAATCCTCCCCGTTGGGTGAATATCGTGGACTACAATGGGGGGGATGTGGAAGATCCAGCTAACTACGAAGTACGTTCAGTAGATTTTCCAATGCCCGCGGAATCGGTCTTTGACACGGTCAATCGGGACAGCGCAGGGACGGTGACAACTTACATGGAGAATGGTGCCCAAGGTCCCGAATTTGCGGGAAAAATGGTCTATCTGGGGGATGTAGATGGTGACGGCCATAATGAAGTCGCGATGTCATTCCAAGGCGTGGATGACAGTGTCTATGTGTACAATGAGGTGTTCAATCCAAGCGATTCCACGTACACCAGAACGGTTGCCGAAGCTAAAGCACATCCTTATCGGGCGTTCATGCGCGTGCTCTCAGGAGATGGGATATCTACACGGATATCGCATGACAGGATCATTATTCCGTCGGATTTCGAATTGCATGGCAACTATCCAAACCCATTCAATCCATCAACAACATTCTCCTTCACGCTTCCGTTGGATAAGCGTGTCAGCGTGAGAGTGTATGATATGACCGGGCGACTGGTCAGAACCTTGATCAATGACGAGTACTACGCCGAGGGCACACATTCAGTGGTTTGGAATGGGCTCAGCGACAGCGGGCACGCAGTTGCAAGCGGACAGTACATCTACACGCTGGAGTGGGGGCAATTCCGACATACGCGCCGTATGGTACTTGTGAAGTAGTGAAAAAACCTGGATGGGAGGAGGCATTCCGCCTCTTCCCATCCCATAAGGTCTGAAAGCTGAAGCGTTTCACGGATAGGCAAGGCGCTCATGTGTTCTGCACTGGGAGATTTTCGGCCATAATGCGCAGACTTCTTGGATTGATATTTTTCGCTATTCTATGGTCCTTCCCCGCGCTGGGACAGGGCAAGATCGCCGGTCATATTGAAGATGCGGATGCCGGCGATGAACTCATCGGGGTGGCCATTCTTATTGATGATGGCACTGGGCGTGGAACGATCACGGATCTGGAGGGCAATTATGTGCTTCTCAATCTACGTCCAGGATTATACACTCTTGAGTTTTCGTATATCGGATACCAGACCCAATTAATTACTGATATTCGGGTAACCAGCGGGCAAACCACGCGTATTGACGTAAAGCTCCGTCAGAGCGTTATTGAAGGTGAAGAGCTAATCGTTCAGGCAGAGCGACCGCTAGTGCAAAAGGACCTGACAGCGTCAAAGAAAACAGTCGTTGCGGCAGAGATTGAGGCCTTGCCCGTTGAAAGTTTCTTCGGTGTCTTGGCCACGACCGCCGGCGTTACGACCGGCGCCCATGGCGAGTTGCACGTCCGCGGTGGACGCAGTAACGAAATCTCCTATCTGGTTGATGGACTCGCCGTCAGCAATCCATTCAATACTAACGGAATAAACACGCGTGTAGCGATTGATGCAATTGAAGAACTAACGGTAATTTCCGGAGCTTTCAATGCTGAATATGGCAAGGCGATGTCGGCGGTCGTTAACCTGGTTACCAAGGAAGGGGGAGACCAGTATGAGGGCTCGGTGACTGCTTATGGAGGAGATTATCTTACACGCAATGACGAGTTGTTCCTCTTGCCGGAGGGGCTGAACCTGAATACGTTAACATTTGAGGGATCACTAAGTGGACCTATTCCGGTGGGGCCTCGAATGAGGTTCCTGGTATCGGGCAGGTACGATAATAACGATGGGCACTTGTATGGTATCCGCCAGCATCTGCCGAGCGACTCAGCTAATTTCAACAGCAATCCCTGGTACTACGAAATCCACGGCAAGCCATGGTGGGATTACGCGGATAGTACTGTAACGCTCCCGGACGGGACGGTCATTGAAGGTGGGGGACTGCCACTTCCCAGTGATCGCGTAGCCATGAATCCGAGTGAGCGCTTTAATGTACTTTCAAAGCTGACGACACGGCTGACACGCAATACACAACTGGAGTACTCGTACCTCATTGACAACAGTGAGGCCAAGGGCTTCAGTTTCGGTTATCGATACAACCCTGATGGTGTAGCTTCCAATCAACGGCGTAACCAGAACCACAGTCTGCATTTTACGCATACGCTAAGTACACGCGCTTTCTATACGGTAAAGCTATCCTGGGCCAAGGCTTCGTACAAGTACTTTCTGTACGAAGACCCGCAGGATCCACGCTATGTCAAAGATATTGGGGCGATCGGTGCGGGGAACGTGATCGGGTTTCCCGGCAACAATTACCTTTTGGCCGGGAACCAGAAATCCCACATCTACGAAGATTCCCAGTCGTTGCGTGGCAAGGCAGATTTTACACGCCAGTTTGGTATCACGCACGAAGTGAAGGCAGGACTGGAGGTACAGCAGCATAGCCTGAGCCGCCAAAATTTTGTTGTACTCTATGACGGCAATCAGTACTTGGAGCCAACAGTTGAGCCGGTAGATAATCCGTCTCACGATCGTTACGACGACCAGACCGTGCTGGAGCTGAGTGCATATGCCCAGGATAAGCTGGAATTTGACAACTTCATCATCAATGCCGGGCTCCGCTTTGAGCGCTTTGAGCCGAACGGCACATACATCCCGGATTTGTTTGACCCGCAGGGAGACCTTGCAGAGGCGTCAACCAAGAATTTGCTATTGCCCCGGTTGGGAGTTTCGTTCCCAATTACAGAGCGTGGTATAATCCATTTTTCTTACGGGCACTTCGCTCAGATGCCCTCTCTGCGCAATCTGTATGTTAACCCGGAGTTTGAGTTTCCCAAAGGCAGTGCGCCTACGTTTGGCAATACCAACCTGCGCCCGGAGCGCACGGTTCAGTACGAATTTGGCCTTCAGCAGCAAATAGGTGACCTTTTGGCCGTACATCTGACTGGTTACTTCAAGAACATACGGGATTACATGGCGCTGCAACTGGTGCGTCACTCTACAATTGCCGGTGAAGATCTGTACAATATCTACCTGAACAAGGCATATGCCAACGTAACGGGGCTTACCGTCTCCTTTACCAAGCGCCGGGCACGCAATGGTTTTCTTTCCGCCACGCTGGATTATACATTCCAGATTGCCGAGGGTAGCGATGATGATGCGAACAGGTTCTTCTTCAACAGATTATCCGGTCGAGAGAATGAGCTAGAGGTTGTTCCACTTACATTTGATCAGCGCCACGTGATTTCTTCAACGGTCACGTTGTCGCGTTCCAGAAGTTTGGGGCTGTCCTTCAATGGACAGTTCTCAACAGGATATCCGTATTCGCCTTTCATCCTGGACCAGAACGTGGACCTGCCTACGCGCAGCGGAAGAAAGCCATCCAAGTTGAGCTTGGATGTACACCTATTCAAGGAATTCACGGTGATGGATAATGTACCGATCCGTGCTTTTGTCAAAGTGTTCAACCTGTTGGATCGCTTGAACGAGAACTTTGTGTTTAACGATACAGGTCGTGCTACCTACTCCCTGTCGGATCAGCGAAACCTCCATGCCACCTGGAAACCAAATTACGATCTTCCAGGCATCCACACGCTGGAAGAATATGACACGCGACCTCACTGGTATAGCTCGCCACGTCAGGTGAGAGTTGGCTTGACGGTGTCCTTCTGATGAATTTTCGACTCAACAGCCTTCTGATCCTGGGTATATCGCTTTTAGTTGGGCAGGTGAACGCCCAGGAAATCGGCACGGATCGGTTGCGTGGATGGGATCAATTTGAAGTGAATGCTTGGCTGACGAATTTGGCGAAAATGCCGCTAATTCAAGGTGCTAATCAGGACTGCGAGCAGGGGCTTACTAATCGAAGGGACGCCATATTGAATGGTAATCGAATCACGACCCAGATTTTCAACTTCGGGTCGATTTCCGCACCTGGAAATACGATCACAGATATTGTCTGGAATGGTCTCGGTTACGGATACGAGTTTGGACCGTTTGTAGCTGCGGAGGTAGTTGATACGTATCGTGAGGATGGGCGTGCGCGTGATCCCCAGAGTGTTGCCCTACGGGATGAAAACGGCAATCGTGTCCTTGACGCAAACGGTAATCAGGTCTACGTCATGCGGATTGTTTCCGATGGGCTGGTCTCCAATGGCGGTGAAATCTCTCCGGATGGTTCTACTTACTGGGGCTGGCAACCGATACCATGTGCGGAGCCAGTCGGAAGCTTTGCAGGAATTCAGGTGGTCAACCCCGTGTCGGACAAGATTCCAACGAATGACGATACCGACGACAACCTGGATGGGAAACCAGATTCATGGCCCGACGACTGGTACAACGAAACCCTGGAACAGTACCTGTGGCCCGGTGCGCTTCGGCAGGGTGCCTCAAATGCAGATAAGGAGACACTCTACTTCATGAATGACTACAACAACAGTGAATTCAGTTATTGGCCATTTCCCAGCGACAGCACGAAGCGGGGGCTGGGCTTGGAGGTGGAGGTGCGGTTGTACCAGTGGGCCAATCCGCTCGCAGAGGACGTCATCTTTTTGATCTATAAGATTACCAATAAGAGTGAAAAGGACCTTGATAAGGTAATCTTCGGGATGTGGGGAGACCCGCATGTGGGCGGACCAGGAGATTGGCCGGATGACTGGGCATTCTATGATGAAAATCTCAACATGGTTTTTGCATGGGATGATGACGGCCGCAGTGATATAGCGGGTCGTGTTCCTGGATATTTTGGCTACAAATTTCTGGAAAGCCCGGGAGTGGATGATGATGGTATTGACAATGACGGAGATGGCCTGGTTGACGAGTCCTGGACGGACGGAATTGATAATGATGGGGACTGGGATCCAGATCTGGATGATGTGGGGGTAGACGGGATTCCTGGGACCGGAGATATTGGTGAAGGCGATGGTATTCCCACCGCTGGTGATCAGTTTGATATTACCAAGCCCGGAGAGCCCAATTTTGAGTTTACGGATATTGATGAGAGCGATCAGTTTGGATTAACCTCCTTCGCGTCTCCTCCCTTTGCAGGGAATCGCGTTGATAATGATGAGCGCGTATGGAGTTTTATTCAGCCGGGGCGCTTTGATGTCGTACCCTCTACCCCGGGCGATTATGTGTTTCTGTACGGATCCGGGGATTTTCGACTGAAAGCTGGAGCCACCAAACGATTCTCCATAGCGCTGATTGTCGGTCAGAATCGTCAGGATCTAAGGCTCAACGCGAATATAGCCCAGCAGATCTATGATGTTGGATATGTTTTTGCTAAGCCCCCGCAGAAGCCTACATTGCGAGCGTCGACCGGAGATAAACGCGTCACACTGTACTGGGACGATGTTGCTGAGCAGTCTGTTGATCCGCTTACACGCGAGCAGGACTTTGAGGGCTATGTGATCTATCGTTCGACGGATCACGAATTCTCGGACCAGCAAACCATTACCGATATCAATGGGAGCAAGTTTCTGTTTACGCCACTCAAGACAGCCTTGGGTGTAGATGCCCGTTTTGATTTAGATAATGGGCTGAAGGGACCGAGCCCGATTACGTTCCCAGGTCGTGGCGTATCGTATGATCTGGGTGATGATACTGGACTGTTCCACACGTTTGTTGACTCCAATAATGTTGTTAATGGTCAAACATATTACTACACGGTCGCTGCCTATGACCGTGGATTTGCGGGCGAAGAGGAAGAAGCTTTTGCTAATGGTATTCCCCCCAGTGAGACAAGCAAGACCATCACCTATGATCCGACCACTGATCGGTATATATTTGACCTGAACACCATAGCTGTTGTACCTGGTCCAAAAGTGGCAGGTTATGTCCCTCCTTCTGCACTGGATCCATCAGGTCTCGCACATGCGAGTGGGCATGCTACGGGGGCCATAGTGATCAATGTGGTTGATGAACTGGCCGTACGTGATGGTCAGACCTATCGCATTGAATTCTATGAGACCGATGAGGGTATTGCTTATTCGGTTATCAACGAGGGGCCCGTCACGGTGAGTGTGCTTGCTTCCCCAGGCAAGAGTCAGCGCACAACATTTAAGAACATTATCGAAAGCTCGCTCGAAGTGCGAACAGCAGACGGACGCCTGTTGGTGCAGGGCACAGATTACAGTGTCAATGGGGCTATCGGGGCCATTAATGTTTTCCCGAGTGCGGGTATTTCTCCGGGGCAAGAGTTATTCGCTTCATTTCAGTACGCACCGCTCTTCGAAAGTAGATTGCTTCAGAGTGAAGAGGCGAATATCGTGTTTGATGGGTTGCACGTTTTTGTGCAGGATGATCCACTGGAGCCGAATATAGAGGCTTCCGGTTGGACAGACAGCGATACGCAAATTCCGTACCGGCTCCTTCCTCCTAGCACTGGTCCAAGGCGTATGCTCTACCCCGCGGACTACGAGATCAGATTCTCGGACTCACCAATCGGCAATGGTTTTAATAACAATTTGCCTATTCCGTTTGAAGTGGTGAATGTTACCCGCGCCAATATGCCAATTGATGTGTTTGTACCGGATGTTAATCGGAATGGAGTGTGGGATGTTAATGAGCGTATCGTATTTCTGGAACAGGTTGATGGATTACTGACTGCGACCTGGGAGGTGCGAATGGATAACGTAGGATCCATGCCGGGAGAGGGAGATATTCTTTATCTGGCTACACACAAACCTTTTGCCAAGGGGGATATGTATTCTTTTCGGACCGTTGCAGCAGCAACTGAGTCGACCTTGGCAGCTCAGGAATTACGTGATATTTACGTAGTCCCCAATCCTTATGTGGCTACTTCTGTTTTTGAACCGCGCAATCCCATAGCCCGCACCGAGCGTGGAGAACGTAGACTCTATTTTGCGAATGTGCCCCAGCAATGCACGATTCGAATTTATACGCTGGCCGGTGAGTTGGTCGAAACGCTTTACCATGAGAGTACGCTGGATGACGGTAAAGTATTTTGGGACATGCGGACCAAGGATAATATGAATCTGGCGTACGGGCTTTACATCTTCCACGTAGACAGCCCAGACGGGTCCTACATTGGTAAGTTCGCAGTCATCAAATAAGCCCATGTATAAGTATCTTTCCATAGCGGTTCTGCTCTTGGGGGCATCCATGGGTGTCTCGGCAGTGGCACAGGATAACCCCGACAGCCCTGACAGTGGAACGATCACACGTGTTGGAACGACTGCGGCGCAGTTTCTGAAGCTTGGGGTTGGAGCTCGTGCAATTTCGCTCGGTGGGGCTTATGTAGCTGAAGCCAGCGACATGAGTGCGGTCTACTGGAATCCTGCAGGGTTTGCCCGTCTTCGTGGCAGCCATGTGCAACTCAGCAATACGCGTTATCTGGCGGACATCAACTACAATTTTGCTGCATTTGGTACTTCAATTGATCGCGTCGGCTCTATGGGGCTTGCATTGCTTATGGTGGACAGTGGAGATATGCCCGTCCGAACAGAAATGCAGCCGGAGGGCACTGGTGAGCAGTTCAATGTGGTCAGTTTCGCGCTACAGGTCACCTATGCGCGTGACCTGAGTGATCAATTTTCGATCGGGGGTTCACTCAAATTTATTCAAGAGCGTGTATGGCACAGTAAGGCCTCCTCGGTCGCGTTTGATGTTGGCACGCTTTTCACCACTCCTTTCAAGGGTCTGCGTCTTGGTGCAAGTATGTCCAATCTGGGCCCCAAATTGCGTATGGATGGACGGGATATACTTTTCAGTGAAGATCCCAGCCCAAATACGGAGGGTACCGCAGAGATCATTAATGCGCAGTATCGCATGGATTCATTTTCCATGCCGCTGATATTCAGGGTTGGTCTCGCTTGGGATGCAGTGGATACCGGGACGCATCGTGTACTGATCACAACCGATGCAGCGCATCCCAATGATAATGCGGAATATGTGAATGCAGGTGTGGAGTATTCTTTCAGGGACCTTGTTGCATTCAGGGGGGGATATCGTAATCTGTTTGAGCCGGATACAGAGCAGGGGCTGACCGCCGGCGGCAGTTTAATCGTTCGCATCAACAGGGATCTGGCTGCACAATTCGACTATGCGTATGCTGACTTTGGTCGATTGACGCAGACGCACTGGTTCACCTTCAACCTTTCTTTCTAGCACGGGATGAGGCCGTTCTGGATCAGTGTTGCCATGCTGTTTGTTTGGGTGGCGTCTACGCAGGCTCAACTTGTGCATGATGTGATTCATGCAGAAATTGAATTGAATCCGCCCGAGGTTTCCGTAGCGGGAAAGATTGCTACGACAAGAATTGTTGGTGAGGAACTCTCAACCCAGTTCACCGGGATTGCCTTGCAGGGTTTCACAGCCAGCGATTCTTTGTCTGGTTCAGTCCGCTTCTATGAGAACAATGCCTGGGGACTGTGGCATCCGCTCTACATTGTTCGAAGCGGTACGGATGAAGCATTTCTTGCCGCGTACCGTGGGGAGGAAGTTCGTACGGCATCAAGCCTTGAGTTTCAGTTCCAGATAGATTCGGCCTACGAGTTACAGATTTTGAGTGCGGGCTCATTTGATCAGCGTCTCGACGGGCAGGAACTGCCGACTCATCAACGACAGAAGACAGGGAAATCGAATGATTTTAGGATCACAGCCCCCCAGTTGCGACGCAGGGCAGAATGGGGCGCTCAGCCTTTTCGGGGTACACCGATTGCTCTGAACAGGCCCAGCTACAACTACAAGACGTTGCATCACACGGCGGGTTTTTCGGCGAAGACACTAGCGCAAGGTCTAGATCAGGTTCGGCGGATTCAGGATTTCCATCAAAATGGTCGCGGATGGAGCGATATCGGGTATCAGTTCCTTATGGATCAGGAGGGACGCCTATATCAGGGGCGCCCGTTTCTGAACGAGGCAGCTCCTTTTGATCAAGGTCCTCCCTTGGCGCATGGTGCCCATGCAGGAGGGGCGAATACAGGTAACATTGGGATCTCACTTATGGGGTGTTACCATCCGCCAGAAGGATCAAACTGTCAGGATCAAATGACGGATTCGGCAGTGGATTCACTGATCGTAACCTTTGGATTCATGTCTGAGCGTTACGGGGTGTCCCCGAGAAATATGCGGGGGCATCGCGATTTTGGTAGTACTTCCTGTCCTGGCGACAACAACTATCCGAGAATTCCAGACTTTATTCAGAGGATAGAGGGTTTGCTTGTAACCGGTAACAGCCTCCTTGGACGGGCGGCAATGGATGCTCGTGTGGATAACGAGGGTATAGTTACAGTCACCTGGGCGTTTCTTGCAGATTTTGGTATTGTTGAATTTATCGTTCGGCGACGTGTTGGAGACGACAGTGGAGTAAGGATTACTGGTGGGGCGGGAGCGGTTGATGGTAAGACTATTGACACCCCAGGTGTGGGTCGTCAAATCTATGAGCTCTGGGCACGAAGTGAGAGCGGGTTTGAACAGCGATTAGCGTTTGCTGACGTTGATGTGGGAGCAGCAGCCGGAGACTTTCTAACCCAGTCCTTCCCCAATCCAACATCAGGTCAGGCCACGATCAGGTACTTCCTTGCAAGGGAATCCGGTATAGTTTCAGCTGAGATATTTGACGTTACGGGCAAACTGGTGCTTACAGCGGAGGAACAGTATAGAGAGGCAGGTCAATGGTATGTAACCTTCTTCGATACGTCTGCATTGCCGAGTGGAGTTTACTTTTACAGGATCTCGGTGGATGGATTTGGGGGCACTGTATTCGAGGCCTCGCAGCCTCTTATTGTCATTCGGTAGCCCCGTACACTCGGCGTACTCGCGCGCGATAGTCATCAAAACACTCATCAAACCGCGCAGCCGATGCTTCGCTTCCTATGTGATAACTGCTCGTTAATACAATTGGTGGGTAACCTTGTTGGGTGAGTTTTTCAGCAACTAGGCATTTGAGGCTGTTTACGAGAAGGGCTACGCCGACCGTCGATCCGGGACCGATCAAATCAGGATGGCCTTCCACACGTACCATCGCATCGCCTGCCGGCACACAGTTATCAAGGACAACATCAGCAAGGTCAATCAGTCGTTTACCGCTGCTATGTCGAGCAGTGGAAGCACTGCAGTGTGCTTTTGAGACAACTGCAATCAAGGGCAAATTTCTTACTTTGGCTTCCAATGCAACTTCTACAACGACCTCGTTCACTCCACTGTTGGAGAACACCATGAAGCTGTCAGGGGGCTCAAGTACAAAATTGCGAAGAATAGTTTTGCCCAGTCCCTCAACACGCTCAAGGAAGATGGCCTGTCGCTGACCGTTTGCTCCCACGACCTGGTTATGGTAGGTGAGAGACAGTTCTACAATCGGATGAAATCCCGGAAAGCTTCCATAGCGGGGAAAGACTTCTTCAACTCCCATTCGCGAATGGCCGGACCCAAAGAGGTGTACTAGGCCGTTCCCAGCAATGCTGTGAGCACAGATATCAGCGGCTTCTTGCAGTGCTTCTATTTGACTCTTGCGAATTTCTTCAAGCACACGCGAGGCTTCACTCAGATAATTTCGTGCAGAATCCATGTATAGCGTAATTTTTATTCGGGCTACGCCCCAAAAGTTTTATTATGGGAATCATAAGGCCACACAAACAAAATACTCAATCAAATGGCGCAGAAACACAACATAACTATGCTGGGGACTGGTCTGATCGGACTGTTCTATACCATGACACTACACGGACAAAGAGGGCGTGATCGTGTCAGTTGCGTATACTCGCGAGACATTGATCGTGCCCAGGGATTTGCGAGGAAGTGGGGAATTGAACATGCAGTAACAGACATGGAGGAGGCTATTAAACACTCATCCAGCGATGTTGTTATCATTGGGTTGCCCAATCATTTGCATGAGGAGGCTGTGCAAATTTGTGCAGATGCAAACAAAGCCGTGCTTTGTACTAAACCACTGGCACGCTCGGCTGCAGAAGCAAGACGCATCCTGGATATTGTCGAGTCAAGCGGCATATTTGGGGGTTACCTGGAAGATCTCGTCTACACTCCCAAGACACTCAAGGCGTTGGAATCGGTGCGTCGAGGCGCCTTGGGAGAAATACTCTGGACGCGTTCACGTGAGGCGCACAGTGGTCCACACAGCAGTTGGTTTTGGGACATAGAGCAGGCGGGCGGAGGCGCAATTGTGGACCTAGGGTGCCACTGTATCGAGATCATTCGCAATTTTGTGGGCAAGGACATTCGACCAATAGAAGTAAGCTGTTGGGCCGATACGCTGGTGCACCCCATAAAGGCGGAAGACAACAGTATAGCGTTGATTCGCTTTGAGAATGGCGCTGTGGGCCAGTTTGAGGTCAGCTGGACATTCCGGGGAGGTATGGACTTGCGTGACGAGGTTGCCGGGACCGAAGGGACAATCTGGCTAAACCATTTTCTGAGGACAGGTTTTGAGATGTTTTCGAGTGGCGCAGGAGGCTATGTCGCAGAAAAAGCTGAACAGGAGTCGGGGTGGCTGTTCCCGGTGGGTGATGAAGTACATGAGCTGGGCTACACGGATATGTTCACGGATATGTTCAATGCGATGGACGAAGGTCGCGAGCCAATGGAGACGATCTATGATGGATATGTAGTTAATGCGGTGATTGATGCGTGCTATCGTTCTGCAAAATCCCGCAAATGGGAGCCGGTAGAGTTGGAGGACTGGCGTGGACGCACAGGGGTAGCGCGAATGCAGGGTCTAAAAGAGAAGATTGACGGGCTTGAGCTGGTCAAGCGTGAACGTCTGCCAAATGGCGAAGTCAAACTCATCCTGAAGGATCCCGGTACGGGTGAGGTCACCCAACGAGTTGTTGAAAATGATTGAGCCCCTGCAGAAAGGAGCGGAGCTGCTTGCAGATATCCGGGACAGCGCAGTGCCATCTGGGCAATGGCGTATGTGGTGGCTTGGTCAAAGTGGATTTCTGATTAAATGGGAGGAGCGGTACTGTCTGTTGGATCCATACCTCTCAGATTCGCTGACAAAAAAGTACGCCAGTACGGATAAGCCACATATACGAATGACCGAGCTCGTGTTGGCTCCGGAGATGCTTGATTGCATAGATGTTGTCAGTTCAAGCCACAATCACACGGACCATCTGGATGCCGAAACACTTAAGCCCCTGCGGCGCGTAAATCCAGATTTGGCCATGGTAATTCCAGAGGCAAACAGATCATTTGTTGCTGAACGGTTACAATGCGATTTTGCGTGGCCCAATGGGCTTAGTGATGGGATGCAGCATGAGGTGCGGGGGTTTCGATTCGTGGGTATTCCGGCAGCGCATGAGGCTCTGGAAGTGGATGAATTTGGGCGGCATCGGTTTATGGGATACATTATCAGGTTCGGGGACTGGACGTTTTATCACAGTGGAGATACGTTGCTTTATGAAGGCATGGTTGACCGGCTTAAACCTTGGAGTGTAGACGTTGCATTATTGCCCATCAATGGACGTGATCCGGCACGCCGCGTTGCCGGTAATTTAAATGGCAGGCAGGCGGCCCGACTGGCAAAAGATATTGGAGCCAGGCTTGTAGTGCCCTGCCATTATGATATGTTCACATTCAACACAGCTTCACCAGAGTCTTTTGTCGCTGACTGCAATAAGCTGAACCAGCCACACTGTGTAATGAAGAACGGTGAAGGGCTTGACAGTATGTCGCTCCCCGCATAGTGAGGTGTACCGCATTGAAGTTTTGGGTAATTTCGACGGAGGGACATACTTTGAGCGCAATCACGAATCCATTGTACGCCGTTTATTGTTCAACCCATCGTATTCAAGGAGGAAGCAACAGAATATGGTCGTGGGCTAGGGATATAAGTGCTGACATTCTTGTCTTGACCGGGAATCAATCGCCTCTGTATTGCTATATTCAATGCAGGCTCTTGCGCAGATGACACCGAATCTTCTGATTCAAGGCGGAACGCTTTTGCATCCTCTAACCGGGGATGCTCATCATGCAGATATGCGTATTCGCGATGGCGTGATCACGGAAATCGGACGTGACTTGGTCAGTTCCGGGGAGCAGGTATTGGATATCAAAGGACGCATGGTGTCACCGGGATGGATAGACATGCATGTCCACTTGCGTGAACCAGGCGAGGAGCACAAGGAGACTATCGAAACAGGTTGCCGCGCAGCTGCCTTTGGTGGCTTTACTGCGGTTGCCTGTATGCCCAATACTACGCCTCCCATAGACACGAGAGAATCGGTTCACTCGCTTATAAAGCGGGCGGAAGCACTACCGGTGGACGTACATCCAATTGCCTGTGTGTCACGCGGGCGTGCGGGCACAGAGCTTTCGGAAATGGCTGAACTCGCTGCAGCAGGGGCGGTTGCCTTCAGTGATGATGGATCACCAGTGCAGGATGGAAGCTTAATGCGGCGAGCACTTGAATATACTCGGACTCTGAACAAGCCCATCATTAATCATATGGAGGCCATGGAGCTTGGTCCAAAAGGTCACATTAATGAGGGGCTGGTTTCCACCAGGCTTGGCTTAACTCCTATACCAACCTTTTCGGAGGAGTCAATGCTTGCACGTGATCTCATGTTGGCTGAGTTGACAGGAGGACATTTACACGTTGCTCATGTATCAACGGCACGCTCAACCGACATGATCCGCGAAGCCAAGTCCCGCGGTATAAGGGTCACAGCAGAAGCATGTGCACACCATTTCTCATTGACCGACGAGATTGTTGAGAATTCCGGTTTTGATGCGCAAACCAAGATGCATCCGCCCTTGCGCACGGCCGCAGATGTGGAGGCTATTCGAATGGGTTTCGTTGATGGAACACTGGATGCGATATGCACAGATCACGCACCGCATGCACCCTTCGAGAAGGAGGTTGATTTTGTAGCTGCACCATTTGGTATTATCGGCCTGGAAACTGCATGGGGGTTGACTGGTCGATACCTGATTGCTACGCAATGTCTCAGTGTCGCCCGTGCAGTGTACAGTATATGTGTGGCTCCTCGCGTGATTCTGGGACTTGATGTACCTGCGCTTGAGCCCGGAGCCGCCGCCAACTTGACGATCTTTGACGCGACGACAAAGTGGACATTTGAGGCCCGGCACATCCATTCCAAGAGCCGAAACACACCGTTTGTGGGCACGTCCATGATTGGGCGTGCATGGGCAATCTACAATAAAGGACAACTCGTCGAGCACGAACCGTGAAGAGATATTCAGTCCCTGCCGACCTGCATGTAGTTCTAGTCTATGGCGGACAGTCAGCCGAGCATGAAGTTTCTCTTGTGTCGGCGAGAAATATTCTTGATGCAATTGACCTGACCCGTTATAAGGTCACCCTAGTACGTATTGATCACGACGGCACATGGCGCCAGATAGCAACGGTCAATGACATCAATCGGCAACAATTAAACCTGAAGGCAGACGGCGAGCCAGTTTTGTTGGGACCTGGCAAGAAGCTTATCCCGGTCAAGACGCCGGATAGGGCAGTGACCGCGGATGTAGTGTTTCCTGTGTTACATGGTACCAATGGAGAAGATGGTACAATCCAGGGGTTACTCCAGATGTATGGTATTCCCTTTGTCGGCGCAGGTGTTTTGGGGTCAGCAATATGTATGGATAAGGAGGTCTCAAAACGCCTTTTGCGAGAAAACGGTATTCCGGTGCCTAGTTACAGGGTGTTGTACCGCGATACGGTTGATTTTCCCAGCTATGACTCTATAGCTCAGACACTTGGAAAGACATTCTTTGTGAAACCGGCCAATACTGGCTCGTCGGTGGGTATTTCCCGTGTTTCATCAGTAGTTTCGTGTGAAGCAGCCATAAAAAAGGCTTTTGAATTTGACGACAAAGTGTTGGTGGAAGAGGCCATTAAGGGGCGTGAGATTGAATGCGCTGTATTGGGATACGCTCCCGTGGAGGTTTCTAATTGTGGGGAAATAACCACAACCCATTCATTCTATTCGTACGAAGCCAAGTATGAGGATGAAGAGGCGACAAGCCTGATCATCCCGGCTCCAATGCCAGATGATGTGCTGGAATCTATTCAGAACATGGCCGGCAGAGTTTGCAGGGTTCTCGAGTGCGGTGGTATGGCCCGTGTAGATTTTTTTCTCGAAGACTCAGGCCGACTGTTGGTCAACGAGGTTAATACTATTCCTGGCTTTACTTCGGTAAGCATGTACCCCTTGCTTTGGGAGTATTCGGGAAGGTCGCGCTCGGAAGTGGTCAATATCCTGATCCGGGACGCACTAGATGCTCACCTACGGCGTCAGGAATTGACACGCAGGCGTTAATGCCTTTCTCAACAGATACGCGGACATTGCAACCCGGGGATACGTTTGTGGCGATTCGAGGGGAACGCCATGACGGGCATGATTTTGTGCAGCAGGCTTTTGATAGAGGGGCATCGGATGCAGTGACCGAACGGAAAATCGCGGGGGTTCGTGAAGACCAGTTAACGATCGTTCCTAATACGGTAATTCATCTTGCAGAATTGGCTCATGAGAGGGTTGCGCGCGCGCGTGCGCGCGTGGTAGCAATAACCGGTTCAGTAGGAAAAACCACCACGCGCAACGCGGTCGCTCAGGTCTTGCAGGGTGCTGGCCCGGTGGTTGCTTCAGTTGGCAACCTGAACACCCTCCTGGGCTCATCACTAACTCTGGTGAACAGTGACCTCAGGTCGAATGCGTGCCTGGTGCTCGAAATGGGTGCCACAAAAAAGGGCGACCTATCGGAGATCACCACCTATTTCAAGCCAGATGTTTCCATTGTGACGAATGTGCGGGGTGTACACCTGGAAACCTTTGGCTCGCTGGATGGCGTTGAGGAGGCCAAGGGTGAGCTTGTGCGGGCGCTTGGACCTGACGGTATTGCTTGTTTAAACGCCGATGATCCTCGTACGCGCGCGATGGTCGCCTATTGCAGAGGGGAGCACCTGTTCTTTGGAATTGCTCCAGATGCCCAGATTACGCCTCTGGATATCACCGCGAACATTTCCCTGTTAGGTGACCATGTAATCTACGTGGCGCTAGCGGCATTTGCAGCAGGGAGAGCAATGGGCATGGAGCCCAAAGTGATTAATGAGGCGTTATGCAGGATCAAACCCGAAAAAGGACGACTTAATCGGCTTCCAGGAAAGAGCCAATCCGTTCTCATTGATGACACCTACAACGCCAGTCCGGATGCGGTAAAGGCTGCTTTGAATGTATTGGATAAACATCCAGCCGAACGCCGTGTCGTATTCCTTGGGGATATGCTGGAGCTGGGGTCTGTTGAACATGAGGAGCATTTGTCTGCATTGCGCGAGGCGGCCAGCATAGCCGATTATGTGTATGGGTGTGGGCCCAGAATGCAACTGGCGGTAAATGAGTTGCCTCCAGAGATAGCCCTAAACGTGCGTGGTTTTCAGAGTTCTAAGGAGATAGCCTCAGAGCTTGTTCGCGGGAGGATATATCGTCCGAAACGGGGGGACGTAATCTTGGTGAAGGGTTCGCAAGGGGCACGTATGGAGCGCGTTAGCCGTGCGTTGCTTGCAGAGGATATATCTCCCGAATCTGTATTGCCTCGTCAAACCGCAGCATGGCTGGCCATTTGATCGAACAAGCATAGCAGATCTCCGTTTAAGCTACGCATTACGGAATGTGTCCGTGTTGGGGGTTCATTCGGCGCCGAAACCAGTCGTTTCCAGTGTTCTGATAGATTCAGGAGTTTGGTGGTTGCCGCGCTGTGCAAATCGAATCCCGCCTGCGGTGGTACCGGAAACGGATTTTTTGGGTCTTGTGATCGTCCTGATGCCTTTAGATTTGGCATGTTAAAAGATATTCTCGGTGTACTGCTTGATCATCAGCGGTTCGTGATCACTACCCACCAGCGCCCTGACGGAGATGCAATTGGTTCACAGATAGCACTCGGCAGATTTCTGGAGAAATTGGGCAAGGAAGTGGTCATGTTCAATTCCGATCCGGTTCCTCCCAGGTTAGACTGGATGCCCGGTTCAGGGGCAATACGAACGGGCGATACCCAAGCCAACCGAAATGCGATAGTTGGCACTGATGTTGTTGTGGTTGTAGACACGAACAGCCGTGATCGATTGGGGCGGACTGTTCGGAATGCCCTTCGCCATTACAACGGGCCCGTATTGTTGATTGATCATCATACAGGACCGGAGTCCTGGTTCACATGGATGTTGCGTGACGAACATGCGGCAGCCACTGGTGCACTTATTTATGATCTGATTTGCACGCACGACGCTGATTTGATTGATGTGGAGATTGCGACCGCCCTGTACACAGCAATTATGACAGATTCGGGATCTTTTCGATTTGCTGCGGTGACTTCTGCTGTTCACGGCATGGCCGCAGATCTACTTGATCGCGGGAGCTATTCTCCTTCGGAAGTATACGCTGGCGTTTATGAAAACCACACGCCCTCCTGGCCTCCCTTTCTGGCGATGGTACTCCGGAGCTTCACCTTGTTGTATGACGGTGTGCTTGCCTATCTCACCGTTACACCACACATGCTCAAGGCTGCAGGCATTGATTACAGTGAAGTAGAGGGTCTATCCGAATTTGCAATGTCAGTCGCAGGTGTAAAGGCTACCCTGATCTTCACAGAAACGAAGCACGGGACTAAGGTCAGTTTTCGCTCTAAAGGTGACCTGTGTGTAGATGTGTGGGCGCAGGCCTACGGAGGTGGGGGACATCAGAATGCATCTGGAGCATTCCTGAAGGATCAATCAATCAGGACCGCCGTGACGAATGTCCTGGAATCTGCTCCGCGTTTTCTGGGGATTGAGGACATCAACGATATGGTTTTAGCCGAAGAAGACCAAGCCTATTTTAAAGCATTGTCCAGCTCGAACTAATGAAAGTTTCAGTCACTACACTCAGCCTCCAGGATTTGGATGTAGATCTGCTCATCCTTCCGATTGGGCATATGATGGCGAAGGCGCGTGCCCTCCAGATCGGTGGGCCGATAGGAGCTGCACTTTCGAGCGCGCTCATAGACTTCGAGGGCAAACCGGGAGAAACACTATTGTGTTATCCCACCGAAGGACGCGCTCGCAGGGTCGCCATGGTTGGCTTGGGAGATCCCTATGATATTGATCGTGAGGGACTACGGAAAGCTGCCGCTGATGGAAATCGCGTGGCAATGCAGACCAAGGCTTCCACTGTTGCATTGTGTCTGCCTGAATCAGGTATTGATGCAGAAGCAGCGGGACAGTCATTGGTGGAAGGCTATGTGTTGGCCGCTTATGAATTTGATCGATACAAGACTGATTCAGGTGAACTAAGGTCCGGTACAGAGCGATTGGTACTGCATGCGTCAGGTGATGAAAAATCTGCCCGACGCGGTGCAGAGCGGGGACGGGTTGAGGCAGAATCAACCATCACTGCACGCGATTTGGTCAACCTGTCTCCACATGAAAAGACCCCCACACTTCTTGGCAAGATCGTTGAACGGTCAGGCCGTAAGTACGGCTACGAGGTGTCGGTCTGGAATAAGTCAGACATCGAAAAAGAGAAGATGGGAGGGCTCCTGGGTGTCAATCGGGGTAGCGTTGAGCCGCCAGTCCTCATTGAAATGACCTGGAACCCCAGCAAAGCAAGTAACTCTCGACCAGTTGTGCTTGTGGGCAAGGGGATCGTTTTTGATACAGGAGGCTTGTCACTCAAGCCGACAAAAAACTCCATGGATCACATGAAGGCCGATATGGCAGGTGGAGCCGCAGTGATCGGCGCAATGGAGGCAATAGCCCGCTTGGATATTCCATTGTATGTGATCGGTTTAGTCCCGGCAACAGATAACCGTCCGGGGGAGGACGCCTACGTCCCTGGGGATGTGCTGCGAATGCACTCGGGGATGACCGTCGAGGTATTGAATACGGACGCGGAAGGGCGCCTGATTCTCGCAGATGTCCTGTCGTACGCGAAACTATACCGCCCCGAAATCGTGATTGATCTGGCCACACTTACAGGTGCACAGGTTGTAGCACTGGGGAGTCAGGTCGCAGCCGTTATGACACAGCAGGATGAGGACGCCGATGAGCGTTTAGACACCATGATGACAGTGGGTAATCGAACTGGGGATCTGCTCCATCCAATGCCTATGCATGCCCACTACGCCAATGCACTCAAAAGCGAGGTCGCCGACATAAAAAATATCGGCGATCGTGAAGCAGGATCTATTACAGCTGCGAAGTTTCTTGAGCGCTTTGTGGACTACCCCTGGGTTCATGTTGACATAGCGGGACCAGCATTCCTCAAGAAGTCACTTCCCTATAAGCCGGCTGGAGGAACTGGTTTTGGTGTGCGGCTTCTGACGGAATTTGTCCGCGATTACGCCTACCCTAAGAAGCGTTAGTCCCGTGCCAACGGAATCAACAAAACGCATACGCGTGGCTATTACTCTCGGGGATCCCAACGGAATTGGCCCGGAAGTAATACTCAAGTGTTTGGATGATCCCCTAGTCCAGAGCAGGACAGTGCCGATTGTTGTTGGACCGCCAGAAGTTCTTCGTATTCATGCGAAGAAGATGGGTAGGCGCCTGCCTCCCTTGGTTGAGAACCTGGAAGGGAAAGCACCTAAGGGTGCCATTCGGATATCTGATACAAGCCAAGAGGCCCAGACCGTCGTGGAAATGGGCAAATTGACGCCTCGGGGAGGTAACATGGCAATGTTTGCAGTAGATGAGGGGCTCCGGCTTGTTCAGGAGGGTACTGCTAGCGCGTTAGTGACTGGACCGATTTCCAAGTTAGCGATTGTTCGTGCGGGCTATAACTTTCCGGGTCATACAGAATATTTGGCCAAAAAGCTGAAGGCGAAGGAGCATGTCATGATGATGGTAGCAAAAAGTCTCCGCATCAGTCTGGCCACAGGGCATATCCCCCTCAAGCAGGTATCGGAACGGGTGACTGTAAATGGGCTGATAGCAAAACTCAAACGTGTGAAAGCATCACTGGTACAGGATTTTGGCATCATACATCCCAGGATTGCCATTCTCGGCCTCAATCCACACGCCGGTGAAGATGGTGTGCTTGGGACGGAGGAAACAGAAGTCATCATTGATGCTATCAAGGGGGCCGGCAGGCGCAGTATTGTAGCGCTCGGACCATTCCCCGCGGACGGGTTCTTTGGAAGCAGGCAGTATTGTGGCTATGATGGAATTATGGCTATGTACCACGATCAGGGACTCATCCCGTTTAAGACGCTTTCTTTTGGAAGTGGTGTGAACTTTACGGCGGGGTTGCCAATTGTACGCACCTCGCCCGACCATGGAACTGCGTTTGGGATCGCAGGTCAGGATCGGGCTGATGCAGGCAGCATGATTCAAGCTGTCCTCTTAGCCGCTTCGGTTGTCGAGCAGCGCGAGCGACAGAATTAAATTGAGTGGTGTGTATATTCAGAACCTAATTATCTAAAAGTCTTGTCGACATGGAAGTTTTTGTGAGTGTTCAGCAGTTCATTGACAACATACTCGCCTACCCGCTGCTGATTATGCTGGTGGGGACGGGAATATTTTTGACCATCAGGCTTGGCTTTATTCAGTTTCGCCAGTTTGGACATGGGATTAAGGTTGCCACGGGCAAATACGATGATCCCGAAGATGCAGGGGATGTATCGCATTTTCAGGCCCTCACAACAGCTCTGTCAGCGACAGTGGGGATTGGTAATATTGCAGGTGTAGCCCTGGCTATCCACTGGGGCGGTCCAGGTGCGATATTCTGGATGTGGATAACAGCTCTTCTGGGTATGTGTACCAAATATACTGAAGTAACGCTGGCCCAACGTTACCGTGTCGTAGATAAGTCCGGGAGTAAACTGGTGGGTACGATATCAGGCGGTCCCATGTACTACATCGAGTATGGACTGGGCAAGGCTTTCAAGCCACTCGCGATGCTGGTTGCCGGGGCCATGATTCTGGTTGCATTCATGACTGGCAATGCGATCCAGGCCAACACTGTTTCGGATCTGATGAACAGTGAGTTTGGCATCTCAACGTGGATAACGGGTAGTTTGACGGCTGCCGTAGTTGCGCTAGTGATCCTTGGCGGTATATCACGGATTGGACGTGTGACCGGGATTCTCGCCCCAGTCATGGGCCTCCTGTATGTTTTGGGAGGCGTAGTTATTCTGGCAATCAACTATGACGGGGTATTTCCGGCGCTGGCAAGCATATTCACTGAAGCATTCAACCCCACCGCTGGTGTTGCGGGTACTGGAATTGGTATCCTCATACAGACAATCCTCTGGGGAGTCAGACGTGGACTGTTCTCGAATGAAGCAGGGCAGGGGTCTGCACCGATAGCACACTCCGCGGCAAAGACGCAAGAGCCGGTTTCTGAGGGCGCGGTGGCACTTCTGGAGCCTTTCATTGATACCATTGTCATCTGTACAATCACGGCATTGGTTGTGCTCACCACTGGTGTGTGGAATAGTACAACCGAAACAGCTCTTACCCTTGGAGAAGGGGACCTATCCTATGTTGAAGAGGTTGGGGGCAGGAATCAGCCCGTTGCCAGTGAGGATATACCAGTTGAAATCATGATTGACCAGGGTGTTCCCATACCTGGCGCGAGTGATGGAATCATGTTCGCCTGGCATGAGGTTCCGGTGGAAGCATTCTTTATTGACCAGGAGCAGACGATACCCTTTACGGGCCTGATTGATACGCAAGCGGGTGTCGCCATCGCTGAAGGAGACGGAACAGAGTACTCCACACTCTATGGACCGGCCGTGGAAAATGGTGCGCCCATGACAGCCTTGGCGTTCCAGGAGGGACTCGGGGATATTGGAAAGTATCTGGTGATCCTTTGCGTTTTCTTATTTGCGATATCAACAGCCATCTCGTGGAGTTATTATGGAGATCGTTGTTCCATGTATCTCTTCGGTAAGTCGTCTATTCTTCCATATAAACTAGTGTTTGTGGTCATGCATTTCGTTGGCGCGGTGGCAGGCTTGAACACGATTTGGGGTATCGGAGACACGGCTATTGCATTGCTGACGATCCCGAACGTGGTGGCATTGCTGTTATTGTCTGGAATTGCGAAGAAGTTGACGGATGACTATTTCAATGCTTTCAAACCCGGCATATCCAGGGAAGAGTACCTCACTGTTGCCCGGACGCGTGTCAATAAGCATGAATCTGGATCCGAGATTTAGATTAGCCTGAAGAAGAGGATGGAACGGAAGCCCAGCATTTGGCAAGCGCTGCTACCTGTAGCGTTCCTCATCCTTTTGCTGATTGCTTCAGTAAACTTTTTCGGTTCGGACGCATCATACGGTCCGAACCAGATTGCGCTCATACTTGCTGCTGTTGTAGCTTCGCTGGTTGGGCTGCGCCTCGGGTTCACATGGAAGCAGATGCAGGAAGCCATGGTCAAGGGCGTGTCCTTGGCTATGGGAGCGATTTTCATCCTGTTGGTAGTAGGTTCTCTGATTGGCACCTGGATTATGGGGGGGATTGTTCCGACCATGATGTATTATGGTCTGCAGATACTGAACCCCACGATCTTTTACACTGCCTGTTGTGTCATTTGCGCGATCGTAGCTGTAGTATCGGGAAGTTCCTGGACTACGGTCAGTACAATAGGGATTGCCTTGGTCGGGATTGCAGCGGCATTTGACCTGCATTTGGGGGTTGCGGCGGGGGCGATCATTTCGGGGGCATACTTCGGGGACAAGCTGTCTCCGTTGTCTGATACGACCAACATGGCGCCTGCCATGGTGGGGACGGAGCTCTTCGTGCATATCCGGCATATGCTCTGGACGACTGTGCCAAGTATCACGATTGCCTTGATCCTCTTTACAGTGATCGGGTTTGTGCAGCAACCATCGGCGACGGAGGCCTCTGGTCTGTCCGAGATTTTGCTTGCTCTGGACAGCAGCTATAATCTGGGAGTGCACCTACTAATTCCTGTGGTAGTCGTACTGTTTCTGATTTACAAGAAGATGCCAGCTTTCCCCGCACTTCTTATCGGCGCACTGATGGGAGGGATAACTGCAATGGTTTTTCAGCAAGAGGTCGTAATGACTTTTGTGAACGAACCTGATATGCCCCGGATACTGGTGCTGTTTAAGGGATTCTGGATGGTCATGTTTGGCGAGTTTACTGCAGATACGGGAAATGAGGCGCTCAATGATCTGTTGACCCGGGGTGGGATGGTGAGCATGTTGGATACAATCTGGCTAGTGGTTTCGGCGATGATGTTTGGTGCTGCGATGGAAAAGACGGGTATACTGGCGGCGATCACTAAAATGATCCTCGGTGCTGCGCGCAGTGCGGGTAGTCTAATTATGGCTACGCTTTGCACTGCATTAGGACTCAACATCATTGCCGGTGACCAGTACATCTCGATTGTGGTACCTGGCCGTATGTATCGGGCGGAATTTGAGAAGCGGGGCTTGCACCCTAAGAATCTTTCCCGCGCCTTGGAGGATTCAGGCACACTTACCTCGGCGTTAATTCCCTGGAATACGTGTGGTGCGTTTATGGCGGCTACTCTCGGTGTGCCCACACTAATTTACTTGCCGTTCGCTTTCTTCAATTACACTAATCCGGTTATCAGTGCCATTTACGGGTTCACCGGATTCACAATCATCCCGCTGGAGGACGGCGAAACAGGTGATAGCGACTGAGTGTTTCCATCTGAATACACACTGGGGATCCCTGCAAAATGATCGACACCCTTAAACTTGAAAACTACAGGGGCTTTGAGAAGTACAAGCTTCGCGAGCTGTCCATGGTGAACTTGCTCGTCGGTCCCAACAACTGCGGGAAGACCTCGGTTCTCGAAGCGGTCCATCTCCTCGTGTCTCAGGGCGATCCGGATGTGTTGGTTAAATCGTCACAACGACGTTCGGAGTCGTACGCGGTGGAGGAACAATCGCCAGATACTCCCCACGTGCTACACTATCGCTATCCTCTACACCACCATTTCCATGGGCACAGACTGGAGCCTGGTGTACGTCTTTCTGTATCCACGGGTGCCGAGCTTGGTCAAGTTCAAATTTACATTGTAGAAGATGAACCCGATGATGCCCCCGATCTCTTTCCAGACTTCTCCGAGGCTGCTCGACCACTGGCTCTGTTGGTTCAGACTGGAAGCAGCAAAGGTGAAATCCGATTCCCTCTGACCGAAGATGGTTCTCTTGATTGGCGGTTTCGAAGGGTGCGCCGCCGCTCGGCGAGTCGGCGTCCGAAGCCGCCACCGACTGAGTTCGTGACTGCAGAGTCGCTAAACTCGCGCGATATGGCCGAGTCTTGGAACCAGGTCAACCGCGAGGGTCGGGAAGCGGAAGTGGTCGAAGCCATGAGGATTCTCCAGAGGGACCTGAAATCAATTTACTTTCCTACCGGTGCTTCATCGAGAGGTGGTCTCGGTGGTGTCCTGCTGGGCTTTCGGGGCGGCAATCCCCGTGTTCCAATTGGGAGCTATGGTGATGGCATGCGTCGTCTCCTGGCGCTTTCGCTTTCGTTGGTGCGAGCCACAGATGGGTTTCTCTTGATTGACGAGATCGATACCGGACTTCATTGGACCGTCTTGGAGGAAATGTGGAAGCTCGTTATTGACGCGGCGATCTCATCGTCGATTCAGGTCTTTGCGACGACCCACAGCCTGGACTGTATCAATGGCCTTGCGACGGTGCTCAAAAAGCGGCAGGACTTGGAGAAAAAGGTGTCTGTTCAGAAGATCGAACGGCAGCTGGATCACAGCGTGAGCTTTGGTGCGGTAGATATCGTCAAGGCGGCGGACCTCAGTATCGAAATGCGTTGATGTTTCAACTCTCGAAAGACCGTCACCAGTTGTATGTTGAAGGTCAGGACGACAAGCACGCGATTCGCCATTTGCTGATCCGTCATGGATTCGATCACCAGGAAGTTCAGGGATTCGTGGAGGACGAGGGGGACAAGCAGGGGGTACTCGATGCTATACCTATCGCAGTTAGTGCTGGAACTGGAAAGTCGATCGGTTTTGTGATGGACGCCAACGACAGTCCTCAGGACACATGGAGGGCGGTCACTGCGCTGCTCAGAGAGGTCGGCGTTCAAACCCCGAACGAGATTCCCGAGGGAGGCTTTGCAGGGGAATCAAAGACCTTCAGAGCTCGAGTGGGAGTGTGGCTCATGCCGGACAATCGGAAGACCGGGGCCTTGGAGGACTTTCTTCGGGATCTGATCGACGAAGGTGATCCCTTACTTCCCCTGGCGGAGAATTCAGCGCGAAAGGCGAAACAGCTGGGCGCTCAATATTCCGATGGGGACCACCGGAAGGCGCTTCTCCATACCTGGCTGGCTTGGCAGAAGGAGCCAGGTCTCCGATACGGTACGGCAATCAGGGCTCGCTATTTCGGGGTCGACGGTGCTGCCGGGAGGCGGTTTATCAATTGGTTCCAACATGTGTTTGGAGTGAGGGTGTTGTAGCTGAGCGGTCACAGATCCATTGCTCCCAAGTTTCAAACGGCAACAAACAAGCACGTAGCCAACCCCTCCTGTCACTGGAAGTTGATTAAGTTGACGAGTTGGTGGATGCCACTATGGGTCCGCCAACAAGAACTCCCAATACTCCCCAATCGACGCAAACAGGTGATCGGGCCTTGACGTTCTATACAGCTCGATATCGGCCGATCTCCATCCAGCCCCAATCGCCACGACCCCCGCTGGCCGGGAAGCTTCCGTATCATCGGTCTGGGGTAGGTGTGAATGTTTACTCCAGATTGGCGCCATCCTCCGCATGGTGAGAATCAGCTGAGCGGGTGATGCCCTGGTAGTCGGTGGTCGGCGGAGTTCACAGGCTGAATCGGATCAGCGGGCTGGTGCTCAAAATCGTCGTACTCCCAGAGCCAACCTGGGCAAATCCCAAGATTCCAGTCGATAACAATTTGAATTGCGCTGATTGTGACGCTGCCTTCGCACCTCCGCCCCGAATCCGTCGGCTAGGGCCGCACAAAAAGACCTTGAGCGTGGAGTGTGGGTTGGCGCCTTGAGCTCGGGCGGAGAGCGTTTTTGCCGCACTAACAAGTCGTGATCCGGGGCGGGGTCTGATTTTTGGATTCGAGGTCGATGTCACCGGGATTATCGGCTTAGCTGATAACCTTCGCAATCCCCGAGTGAGTGCGGTATTTAGTAGGTGATTGGCGTTCAGTGGATTGATGCCTTCATTTGATGCGAACAGCGTCCTAGATTCAGAAGTGCTTCTATATTGAAACACGGAATTTGAAGCTCCTGTGTTCTTTCCAGCAACACCACGACATTTGCTTCTGAGGAGACGGAATAAATTGTGGTTGCAGTAGAGCCCAAACACGTTGAGGCTATACTTGACAATGTCTTTGATTTCTGGAGGTGTGGCATCAAGTCGTCGCAAGCATATTTATGAAGTGATGGCCGCACGAAGGTCACCTGTGTCTCCGAATGACACCAAAAAAAATGCACGAAATCGCAGCAACGAAACCTTAAGTGATTTTCGTCGTATATTTAATGGTACAGAAAATTGTTTACAACCAATATGGTGTAATTCATGAGTAATCTTCAACCGTTCACGCCGAAGCGTGTTCGATCAATTCGCAAACACCTTGGTCTCAGTCAGGAGGAAGCTGGCAGGCTCTTGGGAGGCGGTCCACGCGCGTTCGCGAAGTATGAAACCGGTGCCCTGAAGCCAAGTGCCGCTGTGATCAATCTGTTGCGAATACTGGAAATTGATCCTAGCGTTCTCTCAACTCTGAAGGATGAAGACTCTTCAGCGGCCCACACCAGTGTAGCCACCCCCTTTGAGGTAACAGGGGCTGACATCGCTTGCCTGAGTCCAGAACCAATGTCACAACTGTTACGACGGCTCTTGATTGCGGAAGCAGCAAAGTTCAATCTTTCGATGGATGGAATCTCAGTCCCCAGCAATATCCATGCGCCCGATGGAGGGGAAGATGGACGAATTTCATGGGAGAACTACCCTGAGCGCACTCCATTCCTGCCATTCCGCCTTTGTCAATTTCAAATGAAGACTGGTAAAACATATCCAGGCCGGGCAGCCAAGGATGTTCTTACTACAGGAGGCGATGTTAAGCCGATGATTCATTCGGTTCTTGAGGATGGTGGATACTACATCGTGCTTAGCGCACAGCGTTGCAATCAACAGATGGTAGAAAGACGTCAACGGGCTATCTGCAAAGCTCTGAATCAGGGTGGATTAGTAGATGTGGATCAACGAGTAGAGTTTCGAGAAGCTGATCAAATAGCTACTTGGGTAAATTCACATCCATCGGTGGCTCTTTGGGTAGGGGAAAAGGCTGGACTCGGGGCGCAAGAGGGGTTTACCACTTGGGAGCACTGGAGCGGCCGAAGTGAGCATTTGGTTTCCTGGGTAGAAGACCCCCGTTTGGCCAAATTGATCGAGAAGCTTAAGGTTTCAGTGACCAAGCCCCAAGGAGTGCTCCAAGTGATCGGATTATCAGGAATCGGTAAGTCCCGGCTTTGTCTCGGAGCACTGAACAGGTTAGGCAAAGACGAAGATACTAGCCGTATGCTTCGGGATTTTGTGATGTACACAGTAAAATCTGAAGTAAATGTACAAGCCACCATTCGGACAGTCGAGAAATTGGCAATCTCTGGAGCACGTGCCATTGTGGTAGTAGACGATTGCGATCAGCTGACTCGTGCAAAACTGGACAGGATTGTATCCCGCGCCGACAGCTGTCTTTCACTGATAACCATTCACAACGAGATTCCAGAACGAATCAATGCGGACACCTATGAAATTGAAAATGCCCCGACGACTACAATTGAATCTATCGTTGAAGATGTCGCTGAGACAATGTCGGACGTGGATCGGGATCGGCTTGCACGTCTGTCAGAGGGGTTCCCGGAAGTTGCGATCCGAATCGCTAGAGAATCTGAGATGGGGGAGTACCTTATTGATCCGGTTGATGGCGATTTCATAGATCAATTCGTCTGTGGTCGAAGATCAATGGAAAATGAACAGCTGCTTCAGTCAGCACAACTGCTTGCGGTGTTTGGAACAATTCGAATAGAGTCTGCAGAAAAAGGATCCTATGTTTTGGGACAGGAATCCTCATCGGGAGATCATATCACGAAAATAGCGGAACTTAGCCATCAACTAAACTCTGAAGATCTGCAAATACAAATTGAAGGATACAAGGGACTCGTGGAACGAGGCATCGTAAAGCCTAGAGGGGGGCTCAGGACGATTGAGCCCCGTCCCATCGCGGTCAGGCTTGCGGAGCGGCAGTGGATGGACTGGGGTCGAGAGAAGTGGGACCGGGTGCTAACAGGCGACATCGGTGCTGACCTCAATGTCTCTGCCGCCAGACGTCTCGCTGAACTGAATGGCACAGAGATAGCCCAAAAGGTGGTGGCTCATGTGTTACGGCAAAACGGTCCCTTTGACCGGACAAATAGTATTCATCTTCCAGGTCGTGCAGAAGTGCTGTCGGCTCTCGCCGAGATCAATCCATATGCTACTGCGGAATGCACTAAACTACACTTAGACCGCTTGGGTGATCTATTTAAGCTTGGAGAAAATCTGCATAGTATTCTTGTTCGAATGTCGAGCAAGATTGCGTTCCACTCGGAAACCTTCAAGATCGGCGCTCGGCTTCTACTCCAATTAGAGGTCTCAAAACCATACTCATTAATTCCAGATGCTTCACGTCACTTCGCAAAACTCTTTTCTCCAGTGCTTGGAGGTACCGAAGCAGATGGCAGGACTCGGCTCTTTTTTCTTGACGAGATTATTAATGAGTACGACAAAACGAACGATACAGAACAGCTAAAATATATCGTTGATGCTTTGCACGAAGGCAGCATGATGATGGATAAGTATTTCCGCATGCGAGGACCGGAGATTCAGGGTTCCCGAAAAGCATTGGATTCATGGTTTCCGACCTCGAGGCGGGAAAGGGACGACTATATCATGGGATGCGTGAAGCTTCTTGGAGAACTTGCGAAACGAAAGGACGAAGTGGGGGTGAAGGCTCGTTCAACTCTCGGCCTCTCAATTTCATTTCTGGTTCGTAGCGGATTCCTGAAGGAAGTTGAGAAAGTGATCTCCATGGTGATTCATGAGGGCGAATCCTGGACCATGGCACTTCGACAACTGAAGGCTAGTCTTGTCAATAAATCCAGCCGAATGGATGACGAAACGTCCAAGCGGATTCGATCTCTGATCAAAGAACTTGAGCCGGACAACCTCCGGGAGCGTGTCCGCCTTCAAGTTACAGAACCTCCGATGCCTGAATCAAGGGACGAAGAATGGTCGGTAGAAGAGGACTTCAAGCGCCGTCGTGCCATTGCCCGAGCACTGGCCGGTGAGCTACTACAGGAGTCACCAACTCTAAAAGAAATCCTGCCCGAGATCAGCAGTGGTAGGCAATTCATAGCCTATGAACTCGGGGAGGCGCTTGCGGAGTGTGCGCCTACACCACTCACGTGGCTGGAACCAATTGTTCAAGCCGTAAAAGGTGTACCTGCATCCAATCGGAGTTATGATTTGCTTTCGGGATTCGTTGCACGCCTTCCGGAGAAATTCCAGGATGAGGTTGAAGAATTAAAGATGAGGGCGATTGAATCGCCCGATCTTGTATCTGCCTTCCCCGTGATTTGCGAGCGGGTTGGTCTCAGACAGGAGGACATTGACCGAGCCATTGACGCTCTGTACCGGCGTGTATTGGCACCATGGGATCTGCGCCATTGGGCCTTCATCGGGGTGCTAAGGAAGGTCCCACCATTCAAGGTTGCGTTGTTGCTTGACGCAATGCTTGACCATAGCGCCCCGTCCTTTGCGCTCGCGGTTACTATCCTGGGTCGGATTCTTGATGATGAGGGCGATGAAAATAAGAAGGTATGTTCTGGGTCGCATTTTTTCAAAATAGCAGATTTTCGGCCCCAACTTCTGAAAATGATTCAGAACGCCGGCCGTTGGAGTACGACGGATTTCAAGCCTCCCACACAGGGACAACAGTCAGGAATTCAACTTGACATGGTAGAATATCACTTTGAAGAGATTATGCATATGATGCTGGCTAAAGGTCGCGAGGATTCTGACGCTTGCAAAACGGTTTTGGAACTTGCCAGGACTCTTGTTCAGGGAGATAATCATGACTTGTTTTATCCGGCGAAAAACAAGCCAACGTCTGTGCTTGGTAGAATGTTAACAGGTTATCCGGATATTGTGTGGCCAATTGTCGGAGGAGCCATTATGGAGAATCCTCGGTTCGCGAACCACATGAGATATTTCTTGGGACAGCCGTATATCCTTAAACGTGACTTCAGTCCACCGATCCTAGATGTTCCCGAAGACATATTGTTCGCTTGGTGCCACGCCAATCCAGATGGCGCTCCTGCATTTATGGCTCAGTGTGCTCCATTTCTATCCAATGAGGACGGCGATATCGATAGTGCAAGCCTCCATCCTGTTATGTCTCGACTTCTGGACGAATTCGGTGAACGCAACGATGTACACGAGGCCTTGGAGGGCCACATTCAGCCCTACCATTGGGTTGATTCCTGTGCCGGCCATTATGCCCGCCTAGAGAAGATTTTCCAACAACTTGAGACTCACTCAAACCCTAGAGTGCGGCAATGGGCAGAAAAAATGCGTTTACGGGTAGCGCAATCTTTCAAGCGAGAGACAATCCTAGACGAAGAAAGAAAGGCGCAGCGGCGCTGGATTGGTTGATGTCTTGGTAAGTGATTATTGCGGCTACAAAAGTGTTTCGGGAAAGAGCGTTTCACTCGCAAGACTTGTGTTGTGTGCGGGAAGCTGCCGAAGGGGAGCCGCTTCCGTTGCCAACCTTACCTGTTGATCAATGGTTTTTCGCAACTAGAGAAGAGGCCACCAGTGCTTGGTTTTTCTTTGTTGCTTTCAATGAAGGTTTTTAGTGAGCAGTTCCTGGAGAGCCAATTCGTCCGTGATGTCGGCGGGCCAACCGTAGGCAGCAGCCACTGCGTTGTCGAGTTGGACATGCGCATCAACAAGCCATTGTGGTCGGGCATTGTAGAGATTGGTCAGGGTTTTTTTCTTGAGCTTGATTTCGGCCTCTCTGTCGCGTGGCACCGGGCGCCTTGGATATCCACGTACTGGCTCGTCTATCCACTTCACCCATTCAGGCGGATTGAGCCAGCGGTCTCGAAGTTCGACGAGCCGCCGGGCCGCCGATGCAATGGCTTGTGCATGCGGATTCGTGCAGAAGTTACTGGCTAGTATGTCGGGCGAGAGGCCGTCTGGGAAAGGGAAGGTTTCGAACGTCGTGGTGGGAGTGTAACGGGGATCGTTGCCTTTGTCAAGCCAAGTCCCCATGCGTAGCGACCAGATCTCATGGAACCGGCTGTGCAAGACTCCAAATGTTGTGTCATCATCTCGTGCGAAGGCAATTAGAGCACTATCGGGGCAGATTTGGGCGTCGAACCAAACGAAGAGGCGATGTTTTGACACGCGTGGCGTAGCAATATAGCGCGACAGCCCCTCGAGAGCACTCCACATATTTGGTCTTGGTCTATGGTGCAACCACCATTCATGACGTCTTCCATCTACGCGCTGAGTTTCCCATACCGGTTGAACATGCTTCTGTGCGTGCTGGAATGGGGACTCGTACAGAGCAGCTTCCGCCTTCGTCATACTGAAGCCGAAGTCGATGATCCATTTGTCGGCTGGGCGCCGCGTAATGGCCATACCGTTCATCCAAGGCTTAAGCACATCCGAGTTGGGTCTGCCATTAGGATTTGCGGGCTCCTGAAGCCACTTCCTTGCGAGGTCTCCAGGAATATCAAACCGGCCACCCTTGGTGTCTCCCATGAAGGCCACCCCTGTGTTCCGCACGAGACGCTGTGCCCTCGTCAGATCAACGCCAGTCTCGCCGCGACGTGCCGTCAGATCTGTATAGATCTCGTCCACCGCTTTGCCGTCAAGTCGATACTGCACTATGGGGTCACGGTAAAACTGGGAGAAACATACTAGTGAGACACGCACGGCCGCGCCATCAACCACCCACGGTTCGTCGCACCATGCGTTAAAAATCGTCTTTTCCCCAGTCGCTTTCTACAATGCACGGCGATTCGCTCCGCCACGAATGGAGTTGGTCGCAACCAGCCCCGCCCGCTCTGAAGACATTGTATCTACATGTTCTCCAGCCTTCACGAACCAATAACAGACCAGATCGCACTCATGTGGTACCCGGTTCTTATAGATTTTATACAGAGTTGATACATAATCCTCGCCGAGGTTTGCGATGAGCCGTTTCCCACCCAAGAACGGGGGGTTACCGATGATGACATCTGCGTCAGGCCATTCTGCTTCTCCACCTTCGGGGGTCAAAAGTGCATCTCGGCATTCTATCGTTTCCAGCGCATCAAGGATGGGCTCTTCGTGACCCGCAAAACCGTTTCTTCGCATCCACTGGATTTCTCCAATCCACACCGATACGCGCGCTAGTTCGGCAGCGTATGTGTTCAACTCGATCCCCTTCACGTTGGCGGGGCCGACCGTAGGGAAGGCACGTGGGAGTCCTAGAGCTTCAGCTTCTACTTGTACTCGGTGCTCCAGATCGTGCATCGTGTGGAGCGCGAGGTAAAGAAAGTTGCCCGAGCCGCAGGCGGGGTCAAGGACAGTAAAATTCCTTAGTCGTTCGAGAAACGAGTTAAGCATACTCTTAGCCTGATTGCGGTGCCGAGTTTCCACTCCTGCTTCCGACACGCGGGCACGTTCAAGACTGTCGGCAATCCGAGCCTTCTCAGTCTTCCACTCGGCCAGCCACGGGTGAACGATCACCGGATCGATAATCCGCATGATTTTATCCCGATCGGTATAGTGTGCCCCGAGTTGAGATCGCTTGTCTGGATCGAGGCCTCGCTCAAATAGCGTACCCAAAATGGAGGGGTCAATGTTTGACCAATCAAGCTTGGACGCATTCAGCGCTATCCTAATCTGATCGAGAGACATGGGGAGTGCGACATTGTTCTCGAAGAGCCCACCGTTAAACCATTTCACAGTCTCGAATCCGACGTTACCCCCGACAGACATAGCCTGAAAAAGGGTGCTCGCCAACACCGCGAATTCCTCTGGTCGGTCACGAGCATTTTCAAGCATACGGGTGAACATGTTGTTCGGGAGAATACCTACATCTTCGGCAAACATGCAGAAGACAAGGCGATTTACGAAGTGTGCTACATCCTTGGGTGCGTGTCCCTGACCTCTAAGCGACTGCGCAAGTTGCGCAAAGGTCTCCGCAGCGCGTTCCGTGAGAGTCTGCCGGGTTTCGCTTGGGCGTAGGCGTTCCGGGTCCGACATCGCCCACTTGAGCTTGTCCCGTACGGCACTATCAACGAACTCGTCCAGCCCGAATTCGTGAGTCTTGCTCACTGAATTCGTCCAATTGGTCCGAATCCGGAACCGGTGCATGTCCGAGACGATTAGTAGCGGGGGGTTCTCCAAAGCCAACGCGTATTGCCTCAGTTGGTCGAAAGCATTATCAAGATTCGCGTGTTTGCCCTTGTATTCCCAGGCAAAGAAGCCTCGCTTCCACACGTCTGCCCAGCCCTCCCCGCCTGAGTCCTTGCGTGCTCCGCGCTCGAAGCAGTAATGGTCTCCCTTGGGGTCAATTTCTGCCGGCGTAGGTTCGTCGAGCAGTCGGCACAAGTCAATGAAGTGCTCTTGCGCTGCGGAACGTTCCTTTAACTGCGAAGCACGCCATTTTGCGATAAATTCGTGAGGTGATAAAGTCGGGAATTTCATGTGCCGAGAAGTTCTACCCGCTACCAACTCAATTTCTGCCAAGAGAGGAGTGCATCCAATGCTTTTCGTTTTTGCGGGGCCCTATACCACCTGCGAGATTCCAAGAGAGGAGGGTATCCGTGACAACCTGATATCTGTAGTAACATTAGACTTCAATGGTTCTATTGCAATTCGCTGATTACATGAATCGTTCATGAAGCATACATCCCTTTTGGGCGATGTCCGTAGAATTGCAAATTTCGAGGTAGCGTTGCAGACTCTTGTAGGTGAAAACTCCAAGTTAATGCAATTGTAGGATTCTACGGGACGCTGCCCAACAGAATCAGCACAACACAACAGGTAACATTTTTAGATTGAGTCACAGATATTCCGGACATCGGACAACTTGCAATATTAAATGGTGAATGACTTGTCAAATGAGGCTGTGGAAAATTTGCCAACAGATGCTGGCATATGTCGTGAATCCCTGTACACTACGCCGGTCAGGCCTTCTGACGGAGCATCTTTCCTTTTTGGAGTGCTCACTCCGGAAAGAGTGTTATCTTAACATATTGTTCGCCAAGCAGTGACCGTGCGGCATCACGTATGTCTTCAACTGACAGTTCGTCAACAAGCTTATCGTAGCGGTAAATGTCAAGATATTCCTCGTTCGTGTTATCGAAATAAAACCGAATTTGGTCAAGCCAGAATCCGTTTGTTTCCAGACTGGCCTCACGATTGCGGAGATGTTGGGCTTTGACGCGATCCAGGTAAGAGGTCAGGTCAAGGTCGTTCTTAATCTGGACGATGTCGTCGAACACGGCCTGAGTAAGCTCTTCTGCTCGGGCGGGATCGCACCCAAAGAAGATGCTCAGCGTAAATTGCCCGTCAGGGAGACGGGTTGAACCCGACTGTACAGATGCGCTGTAGATTCCAGATCGTTTTTCGCGCAACTCCTCTCGCAGACGAATGTCCAACACATCAGAAAGCGCCCGGAGGATGTACCTGTTAGATCGTGTGTAGTCATAATCTCCATGAAAGATGATGGCTACCTGGGATTGAGGCTCCTGTCCCTTGTACACGCGACGTATAACACGGCCTTCCGGAAGATCCGGGGCTGTATCGCGCCAGGACTCTTCCCGGGGGGTTTGGGGTAATGCTCCCAGATACTGAGCTGCCAGATCACGCACCAACGTGGAATCCAGGTTGCCTACCAGTATGAAGGTGAAGTCATCCATATCGGCAAGGCGATCCAGATAGATATCCAATGCATCCTCAGCGATAAGGCCGTTGATTTGATCGGCGCTTAGCAGCATGTAACGAGAGTTGTCAGGATAGAAAGCGGTAAACAAGGTATCCTGGAATGCCGCCCCAGGTGTGTTAATCCGCCCTTCCAGCTGTGCGAGTTGGCTATTCTTGAAAGATTGAAGTGAAGAGTTGTCAATGCGGGGAGAGGTAGCATACAGGTAGATCAACTGAAAAAGTGTTCCTATATCCTCGGGGGTAGAACGGCCTCTGAAGCCCTCGGAGTAATCGCCAATGAACGGAGATACCTGGACGAATTGGCCCGAAAGCTTTCGTACTAGTTCCGACTGATTGAATGTACCTACTCCACTTCGGCCGACCAGGGCCGGGGCTACACTTGCAGCAAAATACTTGTCATCTTCTACAAGAGAACTCCCTCCGGGACTGAATGCAGAAAGCAGGATCTCGTTGTTTCTGAAGTCGGTTGGCTTCAGTATGACTCGTATTCCATTATTGAGTGTGAGGATGTCGATCCCGAGTGTGTCAATTGCAGATTCATGTACGATGCGACCACCCCGAGGTAATTCGTCAATAAGTGGGCGGTCTGTATTCTGATCTGCAAGTGGGGCTGTTTTCTGGGACATAGCGTCGTCCAGAAGAATAGCCAGTTCATCCTCTGTGGGAGGCGTAAGATCTGCTACATCGGGCAGCGTGACAATTACTATTCGAGACTCAGGTGCGAGCTGCTCGCGAATTGATGTATGCAGATCCTCGAGAGTGATTCGGTCCATCAGGTCACGCACCAGACGTAGTTGAGCCTCTGCATGCATTGCCGGGCTGTTGTTCAAAAAATGGTTGACCAATCGGGCGGCATATGTGCTGCTTGGCGTGTTTTCCTGATCACTGGCGGCACGCTCGTAGGCTCGCAGCAGGACACTCTTCTGTCTATCAAGTTCACCCGGCGTGAAACCATGCTGCAACATCCGTGCAGTTTCTACCAGGAAGCGCCGGAAGCCGGAATTTATGCTGTCTGGTGCTACCTGTGCGGCAAGGCTGTGTGTACGTAAAGGTCGGACAATGGAACCGGCAGTCAGTCGCCCCCACAGAAATGGTGAACGGGTGCCATCCCTGGCAATTTCAGCAAGGCGGCGGTTAAATATGCCACCGGTCAATCTTTCAATCAAGTATCTCCGGTAATCTGCCTGTGTATGGCGTGGTGCAGCTGGGCGCCGGTGCATGATTTCCAGTTGTACCGCGGAGATTTCGGGGTCAGTAATGATCTTGTACATAGTGTCTTTTGACAGTGGGACGTCAAAGGTTGGGCGATTATGCGCAGAGGCAGGCCGTTCCCAGTCCGCGAAATATTCTTGGACGAATTCTTCTGCGGCATCGGCCGACAAATCCCCCACGACGACAATCGCCGTAAGGTCTGGGCGGTACCAGCGGTCATAATATCTTCGAATAGCATCTGGAAGTCCCTCCTGTATAGATAGTGTATCCCCAATTGGGAGGCGCACTTCGTATTGTGACCCTTGGAGTATTACGGGGATAACCTGATCGCGTGTACGACCCGCAGCTCCACGACCGCGACGCCATTCCTCCAGTATCACACCGCGTTCGGCATTAATTTCTTCGTCGGACATGATCGCATGCTCAGCCCAGTCCCGAAGCACCGCAAATCCTGTTTCAACCGTGTGCATGCTGTCCGTTGGCGCTTCAAGCATGTAGACTGTTTCGTCGAAGGAGGTATAGGCATTGAGATCAGCCCCAAACCGCATGCCCACTTGTTCGAAGAACGAAACGAGCTCCTGACGAGGAAACTGTGCAGTACCATTGAAGAGCATGTGCTCAACAAAGTGTGCAAATCCGCGTTGATCGTCCTCTTCAAGAATGCTGCCTGCATTGACCACCATGCGTAACTCTACCCTGTTCTTGGGTTCGTTGTTTTCGAGAATGTAGTAGGTTAATCCGTTGGCGAGCGTGTCGATATGTACCCGTGGATCCATTTGGAGGTGTTGCCCGTGTACACGAAGAACACATACGGTAATGCTTAGATAAATTGATAGGTAACGAACCCGTATCATTGCAAGGTGTGAATTGAACCTATCCCTCTAAGGTCATGAAGACAAGACGGTTCCACTTTTTCGAGAGGTTGATTCTTCTGTCTATGCTATTTATTTCCGCTTGCGGCGGGGATGCACTGCTTACCTTTGAAACTACGGGTGCGGATCAAATGCGCCCACTGGCTATTGTCACTTTTGAGGCAAATTTGGAGAAGGGGACCTACACGGCGCGCGACCACACGGGTAAGCGAGCAGACTTACAGGTGGACGGGGACGGCAGGGCTACGTTCCTAATGTCACGAGCATTGCCTGGAGCCACTACTAGATGGACAATCAGATTGGACCAGGATGCAACCTCAAAGGTTGAGGCAATAACCAGAGGTGATGCCGTTCTTGTTAGGGCAGATGGCCGGGATGTTGTAGCATACCGGACTGCAAAGGGGAAGGTGCCTCGCGAAGATATACCGGAAGTCTATAATCGGGATGGCTATCTGCACCCGGTATGGACTCCCAGTGGCCGCGTCATCACAGATGACTATCCGCCTGATCACATTCACCACCACGGCATCTGGGCGGCCTGGACGAATACAATCTTCCAGGGGCGAACACCGGACTTCTGGAATATGGGGCGTGCTACCGGGCGCGTTGAGGTCGTATCAATGGACAGTATATGGAGTGGAGTCGTCTACGCGGGGTTGAATGCCCGCCATAGATATGTTGACATGATTGACGAGGAAGTCACAGCGCTGAATGAAGCTTGGCATCTGAAAGTGTACAGTACACCAACTGACATAAATATTCTGGATCTTTCACTGACCCAGATAGTGGCAACCGGCGACACCCTGGTACTCCCAGAGTACAGGTATGGAGGTGTTGGTTTTCGCGGACATAGGGATTGGGTCGGAGAAGAGGGTGCGGAGTTCTTTACTTCTGAGGGGCTGACACGAGAAAATGGACACGCTACGCGCGCTCGCTGGTGTCATATTGGCGGTATTGTGGACGGAGAGCGGGTAGGCATTGCCGTGCTCAGCCACCCAGACAACCACGAATCTCCCCAACCTATGCGAATTCATCCAACTGAACCATTTTTCAACTTCGCACCCACCCAGGCGGGTCAGTTTGAAATCACATCGGATGAGCATACAACCTGGAAGTATCGGTTTGTAACTTATGATGATGCGTATGATCAGGACCTTCTAGATGCCTTGTGGGAGGACTACGCCAATCCACTAACCGTACATATCGTTCGTTGACAAGCCTATGAATTACCATCGGCAGCAGCAGTATGATGCCATTGTAGTTGGTTCGGGAATGTCTGGCGGATGGGCTATGATGGAGCTCTGCCGACTTGGCCTCAAGACGCTTGTTCTTGAGCGTGGACGAATGGTGCGTCACGTTCTGGACTACATTACTGAACATAAGGCACCATGGGAGCTGCCGCATCGGGGGCGTGTCCCCCCAGCCACGGCACGCGAAGACTACCCAGTACAAAGCAAGACGTATGCATTCTCCGAGGCCACCCGTCATTTCTTTATGCGTGACTCGGAGCATCCGTATGTTCAGGACGAACCCTATACGTGGATACAGGCTAATGTGGTTGGCGGGAGATCATTAATGTGGGCGCGCCAGAGCTATCGACTAAGCCCCATGGATTTTGAGGCTAACCTGGAGGATGGTCATGGCGTAGATTGGCCAATTCGATACACTGATTTGGCCCCGTGGTATGATCATGTAGAAAGAACTATCGGTGTGAGTGGGCAGCCAGAAGGCTTACCACATCTACCGGATGGTATATTCCAGAAGCCCATGGCCATGAACATCGTGGAGCGCATGCTCAAAGAGCGTGTGGAGGCACGTTTTCCTGAGAGGACAGTCACAATAGGGCGGACTGCTACACTCACGGAGCCGCTGGGGGATCGCGCAGCATGTCATTATTGCGGGCCGTGTGAGCGAGGCTGCTCTACCAGTTCATATTACAGCACTCTTAGTGTTGCACTCCCAAGAGCAAGGGAAACGGGAAATCTTACACTGCGACCGAATAGTCTTGTGTGCGGTGTCAATTATGATGATGCCACTAACAGGGCAACGGGAGTAGATGTGATTGATACGGAGTCGGGGGAGCGAATGACATTCACTGGGAGGCTGGTTTTCTTGTGTGCTTCCTCAATGAACACTGCTCGCATAATGCTTCTTTCGGTCAGTCGAAGCTTCCCGGACGGTATTGCAAATACCAGTGGAGCGCTTGGCCATTACCTCATGGATCATCACTACCATGTAGGGGCAAATGCTTCGGTTGATGGATACACTGATCGGTATTATCAGGGGAATCGCCCGAACGGGATATATATTCCCAGATTTCGCAATCTGGGCCCGGAAACACAACATCCTTCATTTGTGCGGGGGTATGGGTTTCAGGGATCAGCTAGTCGACAGAGTTGGTCCCGTGGCAATAGTATGACGGGATTCGGGAGCGAGTTTAAGCACAGCCTGCGCGAACCAGGCCGCTGGAGGATGGGCTTGGGAGGCTTTGGTGAAACGTTGCCACGGTACGACAACTACTGCCTACTGGATCCCTCGGTACAGGATCAGTGGGGGTTACCTGTACTGAAATTCCATGTAACCCGGGATGATAATGATCGAGCCATGCGTAAGGACATGATGGAGACTGCTGCAGAAATGCTGGAAGCAGGTGGAGGAAAGAATGTCTCGACCTACGATACATGGCAGGATGCTCCCGGTTTAGGTAATCACGAAATGGGAGCCGCCCGAATGGGGCGTGATCCTACTACCAGCGTACTGAATGCGTATAATCAGTGCCACGACGTAAGTAATTTGTTTGTGACCGACGGTGCATGCATGACTTCGTCCGCATGGCAGAATCCCTCTCTCACCTACATGGCACTAACTGCTCGCGCATGTGATCATGCCGTTCGGCAATTGTCGGCGGGCTCGCTATAAAAGCAATTGCAGATGCAACATCCAACAGTAATTGCATGCATGTTGACGGAGCATGATCTGGCAAGGCTCCGGGAGAAATGTACGGTCCATGTAAGACCGATGGGATGTCCGGTTGTTGATGGGCATATCGACACCGTGGTAGCCGTAGTCACTACACCATATGATCAAATTACCCCTGAATTTCTTCGCAGAGCCCAGAATCTCAAACTTGTCGCGCAGTTTGGAGCAGGAACCGACAATATTGACCTCGAGGCCGCCAAGGCACACGGTGTTATAGTCACCCACACGCCAGGGATAACGGCAATATCCACCGCTGAGTTGACCATGGCCCTGATTCTTTCGCTGACACGCCGCTTACCCGAAGCAAGACATGTGCTAGGTGAAAGACCAGATGTAATGCCACTTGGAATGGGGCTTACCGGCAAGAAACTTGGCATAGTAGGCCTGGGACGTATAGGATCTGCAGTAGCGCGTCGGGCACATGCGTTTGGGATGAAGATCTTTTATCACAACCGAAAGCAAGCAAATCCGACTATTGAACGCGAAACCATTGCGACACGCTGCAGTCTGGAAGAACTGTTCACAATAAGTGATGTTGTAACACTACACTGTGATCTTAACCCGGACAGTCATAAACTGGTGGATGCGAAGGTTTTGTCTCTTATGAAGAGCACCGCAATTCTCATCAACACAGCGCGTGCGGGGGTTGTGGACGAAGCGGCTTTGATACGGGCAATTGCCTCGGGGCATATAGGAGGTGCGGGCTTGGATGTGTTTGGTCCAATAGTATTAGACGCGCTTCGTAATCATCCGAGAGTTGTGCTGACTCCACACGCTGGAACAGCAACCACGGAAACACGCGCCGCGATGTCTAACTCAGTGGTTGAGTCTATTCTGAGTTTCCTCGACGAAGATGCTACGGTTACAAATCGCAAGATTTGAGGCATGTTTCCTGACAAGGTTGTGTGTTGCAGTTCCGATGGTTTTGTTGCTTGGTGCAAAACCGGAGGTAGTCTGGGGGCAGACAGATACCCTTAATTTGGTCGTTGTGCTGAATGGCCTCTCAGAAGGCAATGCAGACGTTTTGGTTGCCCATGCGGAGGATTACCTGGAGCTCGCCTTACTGGAGCAACCTCGCCGGTACACGCGATCACAGGCACTATATGTTCTCCGTAAATTCTTCGGAGATTATGCCCCCGCGGGATTTAACCTTGATCGCAGCATGACACAAGGACAAGAGTGGTGGCTCATAGGACGCTATATTGTTCTTGGAGGAAGGCAGCCCCTTCGTTTCTATTTGCGGTTTGGAGGCTCTTACCCAGCGTATAGGCTCATGGCAATACAGGTGATTCGTTCTTGATCCGGACATGTTGCAGCAAAGGACGTTTGTCGTGATAGCCGGATTCCTCCTGCTGACCGTTGGGTTATCTTGGATTGGGCAACAGATACATGTTCGATCTGTTGGTCAGGGAGTGGACGTGCGACAACGGGAAGCCGTAGCAGTAGCTGAAGAGTTGCTACTGTCCGAATTCGCTGCCACTCAAGAGGAAATGCAGGTCCTTGCAGCCGAAGTGGCAAGAGTAGTAGACAGGCTGAATGTCTCATTCAGACGCGTTCCAGATCCTCTGCTGACCGAGGAATTGGCCCGCATCATCATACCGGAGCAGGGGGCGCTGTCGATCTATGATACTGGCATGCGATTGGTCGCATGGAGAGGGGAGAGTACTCCATTAGCCGAGGAAGACATATTCGATCATCCCCGGTGGAACATCATACGGGATGCTGATTGGCGTACTACGCTGGTTCTTTGGGAGCCTCTTCATGTGGGAGATGCTGAAATTGGCAGCATCCGCGTGACACAGAACCTGTTTGTGAGAGCGCCTGTGCGTAATTCCGTATTAGACAATTATGACATTACAAACATTTGGACGCGCCAGACAGGATTAGAGGTTCAGGTCGATTATGGAGGGAATCTCGGTGAAAACACGCTTCGATCTATAAACGGGAGCGTACTGGGGACATATACCGTAACTCCACCGACCGAGGCTACATTGATTGCCAAAACTGCTGCGTTTTACGACAACCTGATGTCGGCGGGGATGGCATTACTGGTTCTTTGGCTCGTCTGGGGTACCTGGCGATGGTACAGGAATGCTCCGAAGTTGTACAGTCTTGTGACCTTTGCAGGTGTTCTGGGTTTGGGGCGTATTGCTTGGCTTTCCCTGGAAGTGCCGGCGAGGTATCAGACGGGTAAAGCCCCGTTCAGTCCTTTATTTGATCCTGTACACCTGGCCTCTACGGTGGGAGGTGGATTGATGCGCACGACAGGCGATTTGTTTATTGGGGCATTGTGTGTTCTGGTTCTGGGGTTTGCAGTGCTACGCTACACTAACGCACACGCAAACCCGTCTAAACAGCAAAGAAGCATTGCCTGGGTTCGTCTTGGAGGTGGTATTCTCCTAACGCTTGTGCTGGCATTGATGCTAGCGGTGGTTATACAGGCAAGTGTTTTGGATTCTACACTCAGTTATACAGGGCGCGATGCGCTTCTGCCAAGTCCTTTGGAGTTGGTCGTTTATATCTCTCTTGTGCTCCTGACACTGGGGTCAGCACTGATTGCGATCAGGATGCTTCGTATAGGACTGGAAATGCGTCCCAGTCGTGCCTGTCTAGTTTCTCTATTTGCAGGTGCTGCGTTGATCATTGTAGCATTGGAGTGGCTGCAGTGGGGTTCCTCGGCGGTCAGTATGGGTTTCTTGCTTGTCTGTCTGTACTTTGCGGCCAGAGCAGGAAGTGGAAACATCTATGAATGGCTGTCTTTACGGCGGGCTGTGCCGGTGGTCCTGGGTATCTGTCTATTGCTTTATCCTGCCTACTACGAAAATTTGGATAAGCGCAAGCGGGATCGGGTTGAATATGCTGTCGAGACTTTTGATCAAGGCAGTGACCATGGAGTATCCCTGGCGGTACGCGAAGCTGTCGAAAAGGCATTCCAAAGACCGGAGTTGTACGGTGCATTGGCTTCTGACGAAGATATTTCCAGCGAATTAGAGCAATTGCTTGAAGGCACACTTCTTTCTTCACTGGGAGCATATGACGCCAGTCTGACTATTCTCTCAACAGGTGGTGACGAGCTCTACAGAATTGGCAGTGTCTCTGCCACAGCGTCTCCTGAAGCCACGAGAGCACTTTGGGCAGAGTTAAGAGCAGGGATAGAACTGAATTCGAGCAATTATGGAGTTGTTGAGCCACAATCGACAGGAACTGTTCGGTATCAGTATGCAGGGTTGGCCCCACTGGGCGATGGATGGGTTCTTGTGCGGGCGCAGCCTCATATTGTGTCTGAGGAGGCCAACACTCCACTCCTGCGGGTGCTTTTGTCGTCCGGTCACCTGGACCTCTATGAGGACTTATCGCTGGCTTCCTACCGTGATGGGCAATTAAACCGTACTTTCGGCCGCCGATTTGCAAAGTACAGACTGGATCCTGAGATTGCAGCAGGACTGGCCCGACAATCATCGCAGTGGAGGCAGGAGTCAGTGGGAGGTGGTAGTACATACCTGACTTACTATCTCCGCAGGAACGGTCAAGTCGTGGCTGCCAGAATGACAACAGATGGTCCATTTGACCATCTCTACTACTTGCTTCGTCTAGTGGCCGGGGGATTACTCTTATGTATTCCGTTTTCTACAGTTGGATACATCATGCAGTGGCGGGCCGGCCTCTTTCCGCGTACGCGTTTGCGGTACCAGGATAAAGTGATGAATGCATTCTTCCTGGTTGGCGTTATCGCAGTAATTCCCGTCGGAATTGCCGGATACAATGTTGTAACCGAGGAGAACGAAAAAGCGGTTCAAAGTTGGCTTCGACAACATCTGGAGCGTGTTGAGTCGACGCTGGTACCGGAAAGAAGGTTGGGAGAGAACAATGTTGATGCGTTGGCGCACATCAACATTGACTCTCTAGCTGCCCGCGTTGGACTGGATCTGAATCTGTATCGTGGTACGGAGCTTATAGCTGCGAGCAGGCGCCAACTGGTGGACGATCGAATAGTAGATACGCGACTCCCAGCGGAAGTATATAGTGCCATTTATGGTAGGGCTCAGCATTTTACGTTTGTGGATCACAGGCTTGGGGATTTTGAGTACACAGCGGGCTATCGAGCCATTTTGAACAACAGCGGCAATCCGGCTTTTATCCTTTCTGTGCCCACGCTGCCGGAAGCTGAGCGCATTGAGGAGGAACGGGCACGGACATTGGCCTATCTGTTTGGAGCAATGCTGGGGTTAGGTGTTTTGGTAATGTTTACCGGTTCAGTCCTTTCCCGGGCGTTGGCACGACCAATTGCCAGACTACAGGAGGGTTTGCAGGAAGCAGCTCAAGGAAAATTTGAACATGTGTTACCGGTTGAGTCGCGCGATGAAGTGGGCGCGCTGGTCACAACCTTCAATACGATGCAGCGTCAACTCTCGGAAAACAGAGAGAAGCTGGCCAGGCAGGAGCGACAATTGGCTTGGCGCGAAATGGCTCGTCAGATCGCACATGAGATCAAAAACCCGCTCACGCCAATGAAGCTGTCCATTCAGCATCTCCAGCGCTCACACGACAATGCGAAGACGGATACTTCCCGGTTTAGACGACAATTTGCTCGAACTACAGCAACCATTGTCGCACAGATTGATTCGCTGGCGCATATCGCCAACGAGTTTTCAACATTTGCCCGGCTTCCCGCCCGCAGAGTTGTTCGCGTTGACTTGCGCGAGGTGATTAGTGAAGCACATGGCCTTATGCGGGCAGAGGCGTCAGATAACGTTACGTTGAAGCTGGAGCTTTCCAAAGAACCTTTGCCTGTTCGGGGGGATCCAAGTGAGCTTCTTCGCACATATATCAATGTGGTGAAGAATGCATTGGAGGCTGTGCAGGACATTGACGCGGGGACGATCACATTTACTGGCAGGCAGGAAGAGAATCAAGCGATTACCGAAGTGATTGACAATGGTCCAGGAATCCCGCTGGAGGTTCAAGACCGAATCTATGAGCCCAGTTTTTCCACAAAGACCAGCGGGGCAGGGCTAGGATTAGCAATTGCCCGTCAGGCAGTTGAGCTATCCGGTGGATCCATAAGTTTTAGCACGGAATTGGGGCAGGGCACTACAATGCGGATTGATCTTCCGCTGGATCCTGGAGATGATTAGTCATATCTGCTGCTAAGAGGGTAACTTCTTAGCGAGGGGCATCAGGGGAGTCGCTCTCAGAGCAAAATCGAATTTTGTTGCGAGCACGTATATCCGTCGACAGAGGCTACCTCCGCGGCACATTTCAGGATCAAATCCATAATCGGGCGACATAGGGGTTCTTCGTTACACTATTGCGGGTCACCACAGAAGAAGTGTCTAACGATTTGGACAAAATCAAGGCGGATTGCTTTGACGTAGTAACACGTCTCAGGCTTGCAACGTCAGGATTGTCACAGATCTCAACACTACAAACCCTAACCACCTATATAGAAGTAGGCTCGAGACAATGCTGGTACCGAAGCAATAAGCCCAGCCATTCTCATCTCTACGAAACGGAAAATCCTGATCCTAATCGTCACACTTTGTCGCCAGCCAAGAAATATGGATAGAATTCATAGCAAAACCAGTTTGTCCCCTTCTTGCATAAACACCAGAGGGTCTCTTGCATGATTACACGACTTCTTACATGGGGCCTGCAGGCCCGCCTATTTTTCTGGTTCTTGCTTTGGGTTTTTATCGTTCTTTGGGCTGTGCCATCTGGCCTGGCCCAAGAACAACCGATCTACGAGCCCCAGGTCGTAATTGTGCAGGTTGAGCCGGGTTTAGCCATCGTAGAAGGAGCTGGGAAGACGGGGCTTGAGGTCTTCGACCGTACAGCTGCCGAATACAGTGTGCACACGATAGAGCGTGTGTTTCCGTTTCTGGATCATGTTCAACCCACCCCCAAGACCAAGCAGAATCTCGTGGCGCTCCGTTATACCTATTATGTCCGGTACAGCGCGGGCGATGATCCCGAGCGGGTGGCGAAGGTGCTGGCCTTGTCACCAGGCGTGATCTACGCCGAACCCGTGATCGTCAATCGCCTTTTGGAGTCGGAAATCCGTGTAGAGCCCAATGATTCATTGTTCAGCGATCAGACGTACCTGCGTCACATGCGCCTCCCTGAAGCCTGGGACATCGTCAAGGGAGAAGACATGAGCCCGCCGGTGGTAATCGCAATCGTGGATTTTGGCAGCAATTGGCGGCACGAGGACCTTTTGGCTAACGTGTGGACCAATGCGAATGAGATTCCAGACAACGGCATTGATGACGATAACAACGGCTTTATTGATGATGTGCACGGCGTGAATTTCTGCAACAGAGATGAAACCAATAACGATCCATTCGAGTCGAGGCTAAGTGAGCATGGCACGGCCGTGGCGGGCACGGCTGGTGGCGTGACCAATAACGGTGTTGGGGTAGCTGGTGCAGCCTGGAATGCCCAGTTCATGTATACTTGTGGTTCAGGGTACGCGGGCATTCTCTATGCTGCCGCCAACGGCGCCGATATCATAAATGCAAGCTGGGGCGGTGGAGGTCTCGAGGTGAGTACTTTCACCGCTCAATCTTTGGATCTAGCCGCCGATATGGGTGCGCTGGTGGTAGCGGCGGCGGGAAATGACAATCTCAATAACGATCTGTACCCATTTTACCCAAGCAGCTACCCTCGCGTACTATCTGTCGGCGCGACGGCCAAGGATTCGCGGAGACGGGCGAGCTTTTCGAACTATGGCAAGACGGTGAATGTCTTTGTTCCTGGTGTCGGCATAGTAACTACCGACGTCGATGGTGAATACATCTCTTCGGCAAGCGGAACATCATTGTCGAGTCCTCTGGTCAGTGGTGTGGCGGCCTTGGTCAAGACCCAGTATCCCGACATTTCACCCGACGCATTGCGAGAACAAATCCGGCTCGCGAGCGAGCACATAGACGCAGAGAATCCTGGTCATGCGGGACAGCTGGGACGTGGGTACGTCAATGCGGAGGCATCTTTGGAAATGCCTGTTTTTCCGGCTGTGCGCCTAGTGCGCTGGACATGGGATGACTCCGACAGCGACCTCATGATTATGTCTGGGGAAGAGGTAACGATCAAGGCCGTATTCGTCAACCATCTGGCGGACGCTCAGGAACTGAGCATAGGACTGACGGGGGCTGAATCGTATCCGTACCTTGATCTATCGAATGCGGAGCAAACGGTAGGCCGTTTAGCACGCGGCGATTCCACGGAGGTGACATTGCGGTTCGCGGTGGCCAGCGATGCACACTCCTCTCGCTTGATACGGCTCTATACACGAATTCGCGACGGTGCGTTCGTCGATGAGCCGGACCAGTTATCCTTTGGAATAAACTCGAGGATCGAGTTGGATCACGCCGCACTCAGCGCGCTGTTTACGTCTACAGGTGGAGCCAGTTGGCGCAATAATAGAAACTGGGATATCACCACAATTCCCACTCCGAGCGAGTTATCTAGGTGGCATGGCGTCGCAATCCGTCACGGTATTCTGAGCAGACTCAATCTGTATCGTAACCATTTGACGGGGACTTTGCCAAGTGAGTTGGGCGACTTGCAAGGGTTAGAAGATCTGCGGCTATACGAGAACTCGATTACCGGGGAGATTCCCCCTGAACTGGGCAACCTTACGCAGTTGCGATGGCTGGAGCTGGATCGCAATTCGCTTACTGGGGAAATACCTAGCGAGTTGGGTAACCTGACGCAGTTGCAAAGGCTGGGGCTGCATACCAATTCGCTTACTGGGGAAATCCCCAGCGAATTAGGCAATCTCGTGCAGTTACAAGTATTGCAGTTGGATGCTAATTCACTCTCCGGGGAAATCCCCAGTGAACTGGGCAATCTCTCGCAATTGACGCAGCTGTACCTTCACGATAACGCCTTTACGGGCAAATTACCGAGGAGTCTCATGCAGTTGACGAATCTGGAGGCCCTACACTTTAGCGGCCAGGACCTATGCGCGCCGGGAGATTTTGCGTTTCAGATTTGGCTCCGTAGTATCCCAGATGTAAGTGGTCCGACCTGCTCTGGAGTCCATTTTGTAGATCGCGTGGCGGATCAATCATTTCCGCGTGCGCATCCCATTGACCCAGTTGTCTTGCCCGAAGCTGTAGGGGCGTCACCGATTATCTATAGGTTGACACCCACATTGCCGACAGGATTAGTCTTTGACCAAGCCAATCGCACTCTTAGTGGGTTGCCGACAGTAGTCACGCTGGCCACGCCCTATACGTACAAGGCCACTGATGCTAACGGATCCACGGACAGCCTGTCCTTTAGCATAGAGGTGTATTCTCCGGTCAGTGTCGAGCATGAATCGTTACCGGAAGCATTCGCCTTGCACGGCAACTTTCCTAATCCATTCCGGCATACCACGCAGTTGCAGATGGATCTCCCGTGGCCGGCTCGTGTGACGGTTGAGGTGATAGACGTGATAGGGCGCCGCGTGCTGACGACGCCTCCAACTGATCTGACCGCAGGATGGCAACGCAGTATAAAATTGAGTACGGCCGCATTGCCCTCGGGTCTGTACCTGTACACGGTGCATGCGTCATCGCCGGGTGGCCGCGTTGTGCACGCAGGGCGCTTTGTGCATGTCCGGTAATAGATCTCGTTTGATAAACAAAGCTTCACACGCAACTCCCCCAATCTGCAAACTGTGCGAAATTTTGCAAGGGGTGTCCGACTCGCCACTTAGGTCTGATTCCGGGCTCCTAAGTTTTTCGATAACGGAAAATAATGACCCTGCTTTTTGGCACAGCGAACACGCTCTCGATAGAACTTTCTCTCTTAAAGTTTATACCAGGACGTTCCCATGGGCTCCTACTCCTGACTTCGACAGGTACGGGTTGACTCGGGGGCACAAATGGCCATTTTGGG
>JAPPGC010000019.1 GCA_028875125.1 Bacteroidota bacterium
AGCCCTATCAGTCACAAAAACAATCAAAAGTTTCCTCAATGATTGAAACAAGCCCATTCTGAGAATCAGGAGAGGTTTTGCCAATGCAAATTGTGATAGAATGTAGCAACGCGCAGGAAACAAGGATCAAATTCTGGCACCTGAGCCACTCGGCTATTGCATCCGCCACGTGCGAAGCCGGCGTGCGCTCAAACCGCGAATGAAACGCCGCACGCCCTGCTCAACGAACTCGTCCTGGATAGTTTCTGTTACCATGACATTCTGCATACCTGCATTTGGGACTGTTCTCAAAGCCATGAGGATAACGTTTCTATGAGCCGGTCCCACGCGCTGCGCGGCAGCTTCTCCTAGATCACTTATTCCCTCGATGCGTACTACAGCATACCTGCCGCCGCAACATAGTCCTCTCCGACTTCGACCATACCATTCGCGATCCGGCGGATGATCGTCTTATCTGCGATAAGATTGTCCGTCGTGGTTTATCCCGTCTCTAGGTCTATATATGACCACATGCGGGAATGGGTGATTGAAAACCGAGAATCCATAGCCGGCGTCATAACCGGATAATGTCGGCGCAGTGCCCAAGTACGTACCCAGCCCCGTCGCGGCATCTACCTTGAACAAAGGGCCGCGGTCTAACCTGCGATCAAGACCGCGCCCTGCCCATATTGTATACTGCACGTAAAAGTCGCCCGCCGGATCGGTGAACAAGTAATCAAACCGGCGCTGACCAAGTTCGTAAGGATGCGAGAGACCCAGTTTGCCATCCTTATGCTCTGGAATATAATTGACGTCAATATCGGCAAACTTCACATGCCACGAGATCTCACCATTATCCCTGTATCCTGTGATGACGGGCGCCCATACCCTATTCAGGGCGACGATGTCGTGGGCCTCACTGCAGGCCAAGTCACCATAGAATGACAAACGGGAAGTGCTCTCTCACTTACTGCCTTGTAACGCTCCGCAAACGTGGCAACGTGCTGACCGTCGTAATCAAATTTGTGAAGCACGCCCTCCTTGGCTGGATCAAACCCGTAGAGCCAATAATGCCCGTTCATTGCGCAACCACTGAAGGATAGCACGCCTGGGACAGAATTCACTTTCGGTGCAAACGTGGACAATCCTAGGCGATCGAACACCGAAGCGGTTCTCCCGAATTGCTCCAGCACGAAAACCGATTTCCCCTGATCGGCAATGGAAATTTTGTGCGGCTCTTTCCGGAACTCTCCGGGACCTCCTCCCAGCCTGCCAAAAGTCGCGAGCAGGATTCCGCCATAGTCGAAGACGCGTACTTCGCTGTTGACGCGGTCCAAGACAAGCACGGTTCCGTCACCCGGTACTGCCAGATCACTGACGAAGCCGAACATCTCATGGAATTCTCCATCTTCCACGCCGATCGTGATCTTCTCGTGACTTTGCTCGTCAATGAAGGTCAGCCCTGGTACCTCATGCAATATGAATTGCGGATCGGTCACCTCCGGGAGGTTCTCGGGTGTTGGATGCCATGCTACTATCTCTCCTGACTGCGTGCCATAGGCATAAACCTGAAGCAGATATGAAGGCAATAGACACATCAAGATTAGTTTGCCACAGACTAGTCGGTTCATGAGTCGGAACTTGGAATTTGCCAGATTCGGGCGCAGAAGCGATAGACCTAACCTCTGCTTCTCACCTTGGTTCAGAATGCGCACGTCAGCGTCAATTACGAATTGTATCGCCATATGTTTGGAACCGGAGTTTGCTACCGACAGGGTTGAACCCCGTGCAATGAACTATCTCCCAATTGATCTTCACCATTTGGTTGCTGAAACGAAAGATAGGCGATAGCAGCCGGTAGGAATTTGGCCCGGTACTGCCTCACATGCAATCCGCCTTTGATCGCTTCACGATGGTACCGCTGGCACTACGGACTTGGCAGTAGTGTCGAAAAACGTGCTGAGGTGCTTTAGCACGCAGCCGATGCCGACGAAGTATTGTGGACGCAATACTGTGGAGCACGTACGCCCCCCAGGCGCTGCAACGCAAACGCAGCGAGTAGCGAATACCTGCCAGATGTGGGTTACCACACCCGTAAACTAGGCGTTCCTTGACTCCCGCTCCCGGCTTGGGTTTGTGCAGTGGGCTTTTCAGACTCTATCCGCACAACGAATTAACGCACCAAGTCAGAGGTGCTAACCGAGGGGACGCAAGTCATTCATCTCGAGTAGAACACGGGACTCTACCGCTCATTGATCATCTTAGCCATCGCGTCAACAAGTCCATCGCCAAATAACCCGTGGAATTTCCCTCGGAAGGATACCTTCAGACCCAGAAACCAATCAGAAATACTACAAGATTCAGTTTCTATGGGAAATTTAGTAAGCCCCTCTATGATTCATAGTTTTCTGGCATCAATACCTCCCTGACCCGGTCCTGCCACCTCGTTAATTCTTGGATTTGAGCCTCACTTAGATTCCCCACGGGTTCCATACTATCCCTTAGTTCGTAGCTGAACACTTGGTCTAAGGTTACCTGACGTCGCTCCCTATGCTCCAATTGCCGTGCCCGACAATAATCTTCCCACCGTTTTATTCCAACCTCATCCAAGACGTTTGGGAAATTTCTTGCGATGTATTTGAAAATCAGCGGCTCAACACGTCGATCATTTGATTGGACCGTACGCCAATCAAAATTTGGCCCCTCCTGCAGAACCTGATACATCAGTAGTTCATCCTCACCAGAAAAGAAACCATCGTATATCGCCTCATCTGGATCCAGCGGACGGGAATACCGAAGCCTTTTTTCAGCTGCCTCGAATTCGAGAAACTGGTGAAGCGCATGTTGCCGCTCACGGGCAGCATACTCTTGAAGCGTCTCATGGCGCGCTTGTATTTCGGCTTTACTCAATTGCATCTTTGCCAAAATATCTCCGGTAGACAATCCAGGTGAAAGCAATTCCCGCACGTTTGACCACCCACATACAAAAGGAGATTGATTGCACTTGAACGACCGAATTGAACGCCAGGCCTTGCGCCTGTCCTCAGGCGTCCACTGCTCAAATGGTTTCAGCAAAGATCCGGGGTCATTTGATAAATCAAAACCATAGGCACTGTTATCATTTCGATAATCCAGAGGAGTCAGCAAGGTCGCACAATGTCGGCTCGTATCAATTTGCCCGACTACATGAAGTACTGGTTCAGTTGTGCGTATGATATCCAGCACTGTCTTCTTGAAACGTAAGCCCAACGCATACTCCCATAGATCACGAGCCCGCTCACGTACTAGTCTCGCGATGGCTAGCATGTGAGCTACATCTGCTACCGCATCGTGAGATGATTCCGATGACCGACTATCCAGGTTTGCTTCCGACAGAAATTCTAGTTGAAAGGACGGCTTCCCGCTATTCTTTTTCGGCCAGCGTTTAAGGGCTTCAGGTCTCAAAAGAAATGCTGCCCGCATTAGCTCCAGTGTGTCCCAATACGTGTTTCCATGTTTCCACGCCCATGCATAAGGATCCCGCAGATTCCGATAGAACAGCATCCTGGTCATCTCATGATCGAAGCTCATGCCGTTGTATGCCACACTGCACGTACTTCTCTTGCTCAATTCAGCATGGACTAATCTGGCAAACTCACTTTCCTGTAATCCCTCTCTGTGAGCTTGCATCGGCATTATCCCATGAACACTGACCGCACCCGGTCCAATAGGACAATCCAGCCCCGGCTTACACTTTAACTGAACTGGAGGCGCAAGCTCAACTAGTTCTTCATCCGTTCTCACCCCGCCAAACTGTACGATGCGATCTCGGCGCACATCCTTCCCCCAAGTTTCATAGTCATACCAGAAAAACTCCATTTTATTAAATAACTGGTGTGCAATAATCGGCAGGATAATATGCCCTTTACTCTGATTCTTAAATACTTGTCGCTCACAGTTCAATCCGAATATTCTGTCAATCCTTGACGCAGGAAGGCTTCAAACCTTTCGGCCGATACGACTCCACTCAACCGCATTAGTGGCTGCTCCGGCCTCCGTCCGTCTACGATCGCGTACGTGGGAAGTGCGCGAGTACCGGTAAGATTCTCCTGGAATGTTTGAAACTCTCGCCCCCCTCGACCATCTGTGTAGAGCCGGCTCAATACGAAATCACTCGCCAACAGCTTACTTACCTCTCCACGCTCAAACACATTTACTTCCATCTCCCTACAGTTCGTGCAGGTGTAGCCTGAAAAGTCAATAAATAGCGGTTGATCACGTAAGGTTGCTTCCGAAAATGCACTGGGCAGGTCATCTGTAATCCACTCTTGCCGAACCCCACTTTCAAATGAACCTAATACAAACTCGTCCTGCCCGCGCGGCGGCAAATATGCATCCAGCCGCCCTAGTCGCCCACCAAACAGACCAGGTAACATATAGACTGCCAGCCCCAAAAACAGAACCCCGAATAACAGTCGCCATGCACCAATACGTGCACTCGCGCTGTCGGGCGACAACCGCAAATGTCCAATCAGGTAGAGCCCTGCCAATGCAGCCAGTACTACCCAGAATGCTATAGCAAGCGACCTGTCAATCAAGTCAAGGCCCCAAACTAGATCGGCATTGGAGAAAAACTTGATTGCAGCTGCAATTTCAATAAATCCGAAAATAATCGCAACCTCTCGCATCCAGCCCCCACTGCCTGGGAGTGCCTTCAAAGCTCTGGGGAAACATGCGAATGCCACGAATGGAAGTGCGAATGTTATACTGAATGTGCCCATCCCCAGCACTCCGTAAAACCAACTCCCCGAGGCAATACTTGGAAGTAATAGACCTACAAACGGTACGGTGCATGTGAATGAAACGAGCGTGAGTGCCAGCCCCATGAAGAATACACCAACATAGTCCTGACGCTCCCTCCCTTTGCGATCAAACCAGTTCACCAGCTTAGACGGCAGCTTAATGCTGAACAAACCCAATAGCGACAATCCGAAAAGCAAAAAAGCCGTCGCTATGGTGAGATTAACCCAGGGATTTGCAGCCACGATTTGAGTACCTGCACTGCCTACAAGTATCGACAGAGCAACGCCTAGGCCCGTGAAGGTGACCACAATAGCGACGCCATATAGTAAGGCCATGCGTAACGGCGTGCCCTGAGCATGATGTGTGAAATATGAGACCGTGAGCGGAATCATGGGATAGACACACGGCATCAGCAGCGCTCCAAAACCTGCCCCGATAGCCAAAAGCAAAAAACCGAACAACCCAGAAGAGTCGCTTGACTCCATGTCGGAAGCAGGTAGGTCCTCCACGCTGAGTAATTCAATTGAACCAGTCAATTCTATCGGAGCACCCGTCGCAATGGGTGCGCTCCTCAACGGGGCTGATGATTCGGCAAAAACTGCCGAAAACTCGTGTGAGTCCGGGGGGAGACAGATCCGATTGTTGCAGATCATGAACTCGATGCTGCCATGGATTTCTCCCCCAGAAAAACCTGGACCTACCGCGTAGTCTGCCCATACAAGCGCCCGTCCCACGAAATAAGTAACAACCTTGTCGAAAAACGGATCAAACCCGGACTGCACTTCAAACTGATTCAATGAATCCAATTCGGTCAGACCAATAGGAAAGGATTCGAATTGCACGTTCAGTGCTCGGCTAGGCGGGGGAGAGTCCAGCGCATACATTCGCCAAGCTCCTCCTTCTGGTTCATTCGGAGGCAGGTTGCCTTCGAAAACTACTCGTGCAAGCTCACCGTGATATTCCGCCTTGGTCAGCCACGATACAGTAGACTGAGCCACCAGATCACTGATGGTTACCAGTGACCACAAAAGCAGGATCAAGAACGAGGCGGCCTGTCTAGGATAGGCTACCAGTCGGAACCACATGCACACTGAGTTCTGCATGTATTTCCGTATGTAACTTGACCGTCGCTTTATATTCACCAAGGACCTTGATGTCCTCATTTAGGGTAATGGTACGGCGATCAATATTGAAGCCTTGCAGGGCCAATCCGAGGGCAACCTGCTGGGGCGTGATTGTACCAAAAATTCGGTTCTCCGCACCCACCTTCGCTTCGACTTTGACTACCACATTCTCCAATTGATTCCGAATCTCTTCCGCATTATTGCGCTCCTGGGCGCGGCGCCTAGCCTGCTGACGCATTTGATCCTCCAGCGCTCTGACGACACCGGGAGTAGCCATTTGTGCCAGCCCCTGAGGAATGAGCCAGTTGCGCCCATACCCGTTCTTTACACTCACGACATCTCCCTCACTGCCAAGGTTCTTGACGTCGTTCAAGAGTATTACCTTCATTGAATACAATCTTTAAGGTCGTTACAAATTGTGCCTAGCGCACCGAATCAGCGACGTAAGGCATCAAAGCGAGATGCCGTGCACGCTTAATCGCCCGAGCAATCGCACGCTGTTTTTTTGCAGGAACATCCAGAACTCGCCTGGGAAGCATCTTACCTTGCTCGTTGACAAAGCGTCTCAGGTAGTCAGTGTCCTTGTAATCGATATACTTCCGAGGCGATCCAGCCGTAGTTGTCTCGGCGTTCACTTGATTCTCAGCTACACCCTGCCCGCCTGCCGTGCGCGTATGGAAATGGGCCACCATGCTCTTGTCCATCGCCAAAATTAATGAGCGCAGAACATTGTCGTCAATAGTGAGTGCGCGTTCAATTCGCGGAATCAACGTATCAGGACCTTCAAAATAGAGGTTCACGTAGTAACCATTCTTTTTCTTGTCCACGGGGTACGCAAGCTTTCGCGCTCCCCACTCCTCAACCTCGCTGATTGAGCCCCCGGCGCTTTCGATGATCTCGTTCACCCGAACAACAACCTCGGCGGTCTGTTCGCTCGTGAGCACCGAAGTTAGGATGTACGTCAGTTCGTACATCTTCCGATTCATTGTCATACTTATCCCTACGGAATGACTTAGTTATTGATTGGTCATGCCCCTGTGTCTCACAGGAGCAGGGCAAGAAGGGTTTCTATGCCTGATTGATGAGAGGGTTCCGTTAGGCATTCGCCATACGACCCACATGATCTGTCGCCCGCAAAGCCTCAACCAGCTCATGGAGCTCGCCTTCAATCACTTTGCGCAGCGGATGATTCTTCTGATTCCCCTCCAGACGGTGATCCGTCACACGATCCTGCGGGAAATTGTAAGTCCGAATCTTAACGGATCGATCTCCTGATCCAACTGCTTTTCTGCGGACGGCATCACGCTCCGCGTTAACCTCGTTTAGCTTCTGCTCGTATAGACGTGAACGAAGAACACGCGTTGCCTTGTCCTTGTTCTTATGTTGACTCTTCTCGTCCTGACAGGTAACCACCAATCCGGTTGGTATGTGTGTAATTCGAACCGCAGAATCTGTCGTGTTCACACTTTGCCCACCTGGACCACTGGAACGATAAACATCAATCTTCAGGTGATTAGGTTCAATCTTGACTTCGACATCCGTTGCTTCCGGCAATACAGCTACACTCGCCGCCGACGTGTGTACTCTCCCGCTGGACTCTGTTTGGGGCACCCTCTGAACGCGGTGAACCCCATTTTCATATTTGAGATTGCCGAAAACATTTTTCCCACTCACACCGAACACGACCTCTTTGAATCCACCCAGAACACCTCCGGACCTGTTCATAATTGAGATATTCCATCCCTTGCTGGCCGCATAGCGCTCATATAGCCTGAACAGATCGGCTGCAAAAAGGGCAGCCTCGTCGCCGCCCGTACCCGCGCGAATTTCCACAATAGCGTCCCGGGCATCTGTCGGATCCTTTGGGATGAGGGCCCGATGCAAGGCCGCCTCCATTTTCGGGAGCCGGGATGTCAGCACATCCAATTCCTCACGCGCCAGTGCCACCAACTCCGCGTCCTTCTCCGAGTCGATCAGTTTTTGCATCTCCTCCACCTCCGAGAGAGTGGTCTCGTACTTCTGGATTGCCTCCACTACTTCAGATAACTCCCTGTGCTCAGGCCCCAGAGTAGCCATCTGTTTGGGATCTGCTGCCGTTTTGGGGTCTGCAATAAGGTCAGTGAGCAACCGGAAGCGCTCTTTTATCTCTTTTCGCTTTTCAATATCAATCATCCATCTATTGGGCTGGTGATTTACCCACGAAACCCACGCACTACGGAGTGTGGCGCAAAAAGACTATTAATGAGGCCCGTTGGTGGCCCCGCCCACCCTTATACTGCGCCCAACCGCTTTGGCAACATCCCGAATCTGGACGATCAATTCTGCGAACTGATCAAAATTAAGCGCACTCAACCCGGCTCCAGATACGTTAGCCGGATCATGATGTACATCAACCATGATCCCATCGGCACCCGCTGCAACCGCTGCACGAGCCAAGGGGATGATGTAATTCCGCATGCCTGTACTCCTGCACGGATCCACAAAAACAGGCAGATGGCTCTTGGCTTTAACAACGGATACCGCTGATAAATCCAGTGAATAGCGTGTTGCTGTCTCAAATGTACGAATACCTCGCTCGCACAAAATGATCTGCGTATTTCCACATCTCATAACATACTCCGCAGACATTAGCCATTCCTCTATAGTGGCAGACAGACCGCGCTCGAGAAGGAGCGGTTTATTTGACGTTCCAAGCGCACGCAGCAACTCAAAATTCTGCATATTTCGCGCTCCCACCTGCAGTATATCCGCATATTCCGACATCATATCCAACCGGGCAACATCCGTAACTTCAATAGCAACCTTCAAATCCCCCTTGTCGGCCGCCTGACGGATTAATTCAAGTCTACCCTCTTCTACTCCATAAAACTCATAAAAAGAAGTTCGCGGTTTAAGAATATTTCCTCGGAAGAGTGATGCTCCGTGGGAAGCAACATGGGCTGTCGTCGCTTTTATCTGTTCTTCGCTTTCTACACTGCAAGGTCCAGCCATTACGGTGATTGAGCGTGCTCCGATACGCAACCCTCCTACATCAACGACCGTCGACGCATTACGCCCTGCGCGACTGGCTAGCTTATAGGCTTCAGTCACACGCTTCACATCTGCAACACCTTTAAGCCCCCGAATAATGCGATGATCAAATCCCGGCTTGACTCCAATGGCCCCCAGAACGGTCTGGTTAACTCCACTGGAACGGTGAATGTTAAATCCAAACGCGCTCAAATTAGCAATGACAGCCTCGATCTCCTCTTGCGAGGCATCGCGTTTCATAATGACAACCATAATCTCACCAAGATTGCATCTTGCGTTTTTAACTTCAGCACTTCCCGCGCGTTCAGCGATAGCGCTCAAGTGTAAACTTTTCACCGAGATAACGCTTGCGTACGTCGGGGTCAGAGGCTAATTGCTCAGCTGTTCCAGACTTCATTATCCTTCCGTCAAAAAGCAGATAAGCCCGATCAGTTATGGCCAGCGTTTCGTGAACATTGTGATCGGTGATCAGCACTCCTATATCCAAGTCTGCCAACTGACGCACAATAGTCTGTATATACTCGACCGTGATCGGATCTACCCCGGCAAACGGTTCATCCAATAAGAAAAAACTGGGTTCAAGCGCCATAGAGCGTGCAATCTCTGTTCGACGGCGCTCCCCACCAGAGAGTGTAAAGGCTTTGGCTTTCCTTACAGTATCCAATCCAAACTGCGTAATCAATCTGTCTACACGCTCAGCGCGCTCTGGCTTGGGCAGTTTTTGAAACTCCAGTACCGCGTGAAGATTTTGCTCTACCGTCAGTTTCTGAAACACACTCGTCTCCTGTGCGAGGTAACCCAGCCCCAGGCGAGCCCGCCTGTACATAGGCAGAGTTGTAATGTCCAGGTTGCCGAGATAGATTTGTCCTCGGTTGGGACGCTCAAGGCCCACGATCATATGAAATGAAGTTGACTTACCAGCACCATTCGGACCGAGCAGGCCGACAACCTCGCCGCGTTGTACCTCGAGCGAAACATCATCTACGACCGTACGCCTCTTGAAGCGTTTGGTCAATCCCTCTGTTCGAAGTTTTAGCGATTCCATCGCAATGTGCTCATCAAAGGATGGCTCAGAAGCTGTTCGCGCATGGGTTTGAGGGTCGGTTCCCATCTCAAACCATCAAGCATGAGTGTGTCGGGCAAGTCAGATTCATGATGCCATTTGCCCTGCACGTCCGTGCTGAACGTTACACGAAGAGATTCTCCCCAAAATTGCATGATAATTTCGTCTCCTGATGCCTCCCACGCTCCATGAAGCTCACCATCTTCACTGCTGTTGAAATGAATCGCCTCTGCATTCGGTCCGATCCTGAAAACGCGTACAGAATCACCCCGGAATGTACCAACCAGACCTTTTCCGCGCCCCTGATTAATCTGCTTCGTCAAGCTGTCCTCCTCAGCGACAAAAGCATTCCCACGAATAAACAAAGAGTCAAGGGACCCTTCTGTCGTAACTATGCCAACCGTGTCACCGGAGAGTTGGGTGTCATCCGTCCATATGAGCGGCTGGCCATAAAACCAGGCAGATTCATGTTGCTCATTTTCTGGTCGATCATAAACCACCGAATCTGCACGGGCCGCAAAGGACGTTTTCCAGACACGAACATCACGCAACGCCTCAAGCCGAAATCCTTCCTTGCTTTCCTGTATACGAAAGGCCCCCGCCCCGATAATGAGCGTATCCACTGAGAGTGAATCACGTTCAAAATGTACCAGTAGTGGATTGCCACGAACAATGCTTAGTGAGTCCTTTGCATTTCGTTCGACCCGTTCACCTGCAATCCAGGTTGAATCTTCACCTGATACGGTCAAATACAATACTGATCCCCGAGCGAGCGTTATCGCAAAATCTCTGTAATGGGTAAGTGAATCAGAAGTCAGTTCTGCGTTCTCAGATTCCATTTTGACATTACCCGTGAGGTCAGCGACCTTGTCCTCAATCTGGTAGACTCCGGCTTTTGCTGTCAGAACGGAGATGGAGTCCTCAAGCAAAAGCCCTTGTGGGAACACCGCACGCCGCTCTTCAACGTAATGAGTACCCATGGGGGCCATTGCAACGACTTCTCCATCGGATAACCGGACATTGCCTACAGCATAGCCTATTTCCGGCTCTTCCTCGTAGTGCAGTGAGTCGGCTCTTAGTGTATCACCATCATCAACCAATACGACTTTGCCCGTAAAGGTACTTGTGCGCCGGGTTACGTTTCGGATGGCCCGATCCGCCGTCACTTTCGTACTTTCAAGGGTCACCTGTACGTTCCCATCGACGTACTGCACAAACTCGTCCCCTTCCTGTTGACCTCTAAGCAGGTCCCCCTCCACGACGACAGAATCCGTATCCGCGTGGATGAATACATTTATTTCGTACTCGTAATGATTGCCTTTCGGCATTAGCAGCACAACCAGCAGCCACAGTGTAATGCACCTCATGAGTCAAGCACAACTTCGGCCCTAAACTCACCAATCTGGTAGGACGATAGGTCCTCCGAAGCCTCTAGGCCCGTTCCTGAAACCACTTCATCAGGTGTAGTAATCTGAACGAATCGGTCTGTACGAAGCAGCCGATCGTCCTCCTTCCATTCAATCCACTCGGACACAAGGGTCCGATTATCGCTCGTTTGTATGACTACCTCCCCCCCAGCGACAAAGCGCATTTCTAAGTCGTAGTAAGATACACGATTCGCTTCAAGCGTGGCGGAAAGCACCCCTGAGGAGTCGTAGATTTCAACCTCAACCTTGTTTTCTATTCCCTGCAGAAGCTGAACAAAGTTATCTTCCTCTTTTACCCATTCTACATAGTCTGCGGCAATGATCAACCTCGTACGGCTGGTGTCAGCATTTGAATCTGCCTGTGAGATAACACTTGTAACATTCCAGCTTTCCTGAGAAGGACCCGGCGGAAGCTGTGCCGGAATCTTGGAAGCGTCCTGGTATGTGCAGGAAACAGGAGCCGATGCCAGCAAAATGATCGCCCCTAAAAACGTTGAGGCCGGAAAAACTTTACCGATGGGTAATGAGAGAATTTGTGCCGGCGAATTCAAAGACCAGGGAAAGCGTATGCGCCGAGGAGTGTGTTGAGCGGGAAACGAGACTCGAACTCGCGACCTTCTGCATGGCAAGCAGATGCTCTACCAACTGAGCTATTCCCGCGGCAAGAATTCAACCGGGTGGTACTTCTAAAATCCTTCAGCTGTTCCGACCATACGTCTGCGCCTATCCCTTTCGCGGCTGCAATAACCCTTTCTTAAGTAGTAATTCAGCATTGAGAATGGCGCCGCCTGCGGCACCGCGGATTGTATTGTGAGAGAGCACTACAAACTTGTGATCAAGAACCTCGCAGGGGCGAATCCTGCCAATACTAACGGTCATGCCACCCCCAAGCTCTGAATGACGCCGCGGCTGTGGAAATCGCTCATCCTCAAACACACGCAGAAATCGGTCAGGTTCACTAGGAAGTTCCAAGTCTCGAATTGGACTTACAAAGGATTCAAATGCTTCACGCACCTCGTCCGAGTTTGCACGCGATCCCAGTTTGACTGAAACACACTCTAAGTGTCCCTCGAGAACTGGAACACGGTTGCACTGCGCACTAATCGCAATACCCTCGGCTTGAATCGCGCCATTCACCAATCTACCCAAGAGTTTATTCGGCTCGTGAACCAGCTTATCTTCTTCTCCACCAATAAAAGGCACAACATTGGCGAGCGCATCCAGAGACGGGACACCTGGGTGCCCGGCGCCGGAAAGAGCCTGCATCGTCGTTACCTGAACCGCCTCCAGGCCAAATGCATCATTAAGAGGTTTGAGCGCGCAAGTAAGGCCGACCGTGGAACAGTTGGGATTTGTGACAATGTACCCCCCTCGTCCCCAATTCTGGTTGTTTATTAGTGCAATATGATCAGGATTAACTTCGGGGATCAGAAGGGGCACATCCCTGTGCATCCTGAAGCTTTTTGCATTGGAGATCACCGGATACCCTTCGCTCGCCAATCTGGGTTCCGCACGATCAGCCAAAGAGGCAGGCAACCCCGAGAACACAAAATCACATGATAGATCGGTATTCAATGACGCCACCTCCATTGAGGCGATGACGTCTGGAATAGGTGCACTGCCAATCCAGTTGACGGCCTCGCTGTATTGACTTCCAGCCGATCTGTCAGATGCAGCCAAGTCTGTGATTTCGAACCAGGGATGACCCTCAAGCAGCTCAACAAATTTCTGCCCAACAGCACCTGTAGCTCCAAGAATTCCCGCTCTGAGCTTTGTCATTATTTAATCCGTGCCAACATTATACAAGCGGGCATGCTACGATCACTGATCACAATTGTGTCACTTGACATGAAATAGCGCACAATGCCCTGCCATTCTGTTTTGTGCTGAATCCATGGACCCTACGAACGGAACCCCGAAGCGCCGGGTTTTCGATCCGGAAGAAGTATTTGGTTTTTATCGATTAGGGCTGAATACCCGGTGTTACCGGACATCAATGATCAGACTGGTTCGATGTCTGGGTTCCCCTCTCTGTTATGAATTCAAGGTGTGAGCTTGTGCTGAAGGACAAGGATACAGCACTAACGGGCGGTGGATCCCAAGTGACACTATTCGCAATACGCATAGTGCATATCACCCACATGCACTAAGCACGCCCTTTTTTTCATTAACCGAGCCAATTAACGGATCAATCTCACGCTGACGCCACTCTAGGACTATCTGGTTTAACTCCTCCTGATAAAGAAGGAAAGTATCATGACCATGTGGGCCCTCCATAATCGCCAACTCTGAATTTGGAATGTATTCGACAAGTTCTTCTGACTCTTCCAGTAAGTAAAGAACATCCGAGCGAACACCAATGGCAAGTGTAGGCTGGAGAATAGTTGAAAGTACTGCTTCGTAGGTCCCTCGCCCCTGCGACACATCATGTGTATCCATCATGTACGTCAGATAAACATAACAGGCCGGATCAAACCGACTGACAATATTATCGCCATGATGCCGGAGCCAAGCTTCAACCTCAAAGGAGTTTGATCCATTCTGGTTACGTCCAAACCTGCCCTCAAAAGACGCGAGCGATCGGTACGATACCATGGCCATCATTCGCGCAGCGGCCAATCCATCTCTAGGAGGATTGTGCGACGCATAATTGCCCCCTTCCCACTTGGGATCTGCATAAATGGCCTGTCGTTGTGCCTCGCTCCAGGCGATGCACCACGACGAGTGACGTCCACCAACTGCAATGGGTACGACTCCACGTACGTAATCGGTCCCATAGTATGCCCACTCAAGCGCCTGCATCCCTCCCATACTCCCGCCTATGGCAAACGCAATACTTCGCACACCCAGCCTGTCCAACAATTTCTTATGCAGCGCAACCGTATCCCGCACCGTTGCCTGGGGAAGCATATTACCGTAGCTCTTGCCAGTATCTGGATTGACTGAAATCGGGGACAATGTCCCATAAGGAGATCCGATCACATTGGCACATATGACAAAGTACTTATCCGTATCAAGTGCCTTACCTGGACCAATGCAACCCGACCACCATGAACGGGCATCCGAGGTGCTCGTCAGTGAATGTCCAACAATGATCACATTGTCTCTTGCCTCATTAAGCTCGCCCCAACGCTCGTAACCTACCGGGACGTTACTTAAAACGGCACCGTTGGACAATTCCAGTCTTGGTATGGTCAATATCCTTGGCATTGAATCTACCGGGCAGCGCACCCGAATGCATTCAGATGCGCAGCCCGTCACTAAATCGTTATGCTAAAACTTCTGCGCCTACCGAGCTCAGGGCCTGAGAAAAATCAGACTTAATGTCATCAATATGCTCAATACCCACCGAGACACGAATCAGATCTTCGGTAACCCCTGCAGACACCTGTTCCTCGCGCGCCAATTGCTGGTGTGTCGTGGAAGCAGGATGAATCACGAACGTTTTGGCGTCGCCGACATTAGCCAGATGACTGGCCAACTTTGTACTATTGACAAACGCCTGACCAGCCTCCAAACCACCCTCGACGCCAAATGAAAGCACAGGGCCGAAGCCGTTTCTCAGGTATTGCCGCGCACTGTCATGGTACGGATGCGTCTCCAGTCCTGGATAACTTACCCAGGATACCTCTGGTCGAGCGAGTAACCAGCGTGCCAGCTCCAGAGCATTATCACAACTGCGCTGTACGCGTAGCGACAAGGTTTCCAACCCCTGGAGCAACAGGAAGGAGCCGAATGGATTCTGGCACGGCCCCAGATCACGAAGTCCCTCTACGCGGGCGCGGATGATGAAGGCAAGGTTTGCCCCCAGAACCCCACGAGGACCGAAAACATCCCAAAAGCTCAGGCCATGATAGGCCGGGGAAGGTTCAGTGAAGCTTGGGAAGCGCCCGTTATCCCATGAGAAGGTGCCAGCATCAACGATCACCCCACCAATAGTGTTACCATGTCCTCCTATCCATTTAGTGGCACTGGCAACTACAATATCGGCACCATGATCAATTGGACGGCATAGATAACCTGCTGCGCCAAAAGTGTTATCAACGACCAAGGGGACACCATAGCTTTTGGCAATCTTGGCGATTGCTTCAAAATCCGGCACATTAAAGCGAGGGTTTCCGATCGTTTCGAGGTAGATCGCCTTAGTCCGCTCATCAATCAAGGCCTCAATGGATCGGGGCTTGTCGCCATCCGCAAACCGAACACTGATTCCCAGTCTCGGCAGCGTGATCTTGAATTGGTTGTAGGTCCCACCGTACAGATAACTGGATGAGACAATGTTGTCTCCGGACTCTGCCAGCGTTGCAAGCGCAAGGAACTGGGCTGCCTGTCCACTGGATGTAGCAAGAGCTGCCAGACCACCCTCAAGCGCCGCAATACGCTTTTCGAAAACATCATTCGTCGGATTCATGATCCGCGTGTAGATGTTTCCGAACTCTTTTAGCGCGAAAAGATCTGCTCCATGATCCGAGTCATTGAAGACGTACGAGGTCGTAGCATAAACCGGTACGGCTCGAGAATTGGTGGTTGGATCCGGTTCCTGCCCTGCATGGACCTGAAGTGTATCAAAGTGAAGCGAATGACCGTTCTGTGACATGAGTTTTGCCTCTGCTTTTGTTAATGATGATGAATGGCACAACACTGGCCCTCATCAAAAAGCTTCAGGCTCTCCCACGAAAGATCCCTTCCCGGGTAGGATGGACGGAAGGGATTGGATCAGAGTCGATAACAAAATCGAATCATTCCCCCCGCTCATCTGCCCCCGCGTTACACGAGGCAGGAAGTGGCACCTTTCACGCAAGGCGTCCAAACCTTGCGGGGGTTGCCAGGGTTTCACAGGGCCTGAACCCTCCACCCTTCTTGATGAGGCGGCACGAATATCGTGTCAACTGGGACTATTATACGGCTTTATTTGGAAAAGTTCAACACCTTTGCCGTTTCTGTAAAAAAATGTATTCATCTCCGTGGCAGATCTCCGCCTCCTTTTGTCGGCAGTGCAATAAAGCCCGATAGATACGCGTCTGCGTGCCGGGCGGCCTCCCGCCCTTCACTGATAGCCCACACTATCAGGGACTGCCCACGGCGTGCATCCCCCGCCGCAAAAATGCCTGGCACATTCGTCTGGTAGTCACTGCCTGTCTTGAAATTACTCCTCTTGTCCAGCCTCACCCCCAATGCATCTGCCATACCTGCACCCTCAGGACCGGTATAGCCTATGGCCAAAAGCACGAGGTCAGCCGGCCACTGCCTCGTTGTACCTTCTAGCTCGATGACCTTTCGACCTTGAAGGTCTACACTGACTGTTTGTAGACTTTCTACATGGCCATTTCTTCCCTTGAATGCCTTTGTCATAATACTCCAATGACGGTCTGCCCCCTCCTCATGCGAGGAACTGGTCCGTAAAACCATCGGATAATAGGGCCACGGCTGGTGTTCCGGTCGTTCACCTGGGGGCATCGGTAAAAGTTCAAACTGGGTGATTGAACGTGCTCCCTGTCGATTGGCAGTACCAACACAGTCACTGCCCGTGTCTCCTCCTCCAATTACAATGACATCCTTGCCCTTTGCGCTGATATGGTCAATGCCCTCACGGACAAGATCATCTCCAGCGTTAATCTTGTTTTGCTGACGCAGATAGTCGAACGCATAATGAATTTCCTTCAGCTTGCGTCCGCGGACCGGCAAATCACGGGGCCGAGTAGCTCCTGTACATATGACAATAGCATCAAAGCTGCGCAGACGTGAACAAGTGTACGTGTTACCTACATCCGCATGTGTGATAAACTGTATACCATTCTTCTTCATCACATCAAGCCGACGATCAAGCACCCATTTTTCCAGCTTAAAATCCGGAATCCCATATCGCAACAATCCACCAATCCGATCATCCCGTTCCAAGACTGTCACACGATGTCCTGCACGGTTGAGTTGATCCGCTGCCGCCAGTCCAGCTGGACCTGATCCTATCACAGCAACTTTTTTTCCAGTTCTTTTCACCGGCTGCTCCGGCTTAACCCATCCTGACCGAAATGCATATTCGATGATCTCTTTCTCAATCTGCTCAATCGTAACGGGATCATCATTTATCCCCAGTACGCAGGCCGACTCGCAGGGGGCTGGACAGATTCGTCCAGTGAACTCAGGGAAATTGTTAGTTGCGTCTAACCGCTCATAGGCCATCCGCCAATTCCCCCGATAAGTGAGATCATTCCAGTCAGGAATCACATTCCCCAGAGGACAACCTGTTTGGCAGAAAGGCGTCCCGCAATCCATACAACGGGCAGCCTGGCGGCGCAGACGATCCTCACTGAATGGGGTATACACTTCACGCCAATCCGTGATACGTTCTTCAACCGGACGCTGGTCGGGGAGCTCGCGCTGGTACTCAATAAACCCGGTAATCTTGGCCATGGTGTCACGCGGCAACTGCTAATTGGTCTGATTCGCTGGCCAGACGTCTCAGTGCGTTGCGATACTCAATCGGCATTACCTGGATAAACTCTGTCAATGCTCTCTCCCAGTTCTTCAGAATCCACTGTGCTGCTCGACTCCCGGTGTACTCGAAGTGATTCTCAATCATAGCCCGCAACTCCGCAATGTCTTTCTCATCTTCCACAGGCAGTAATTCAACCGATTCCATATTGCAGCGTCCCCTCCTGAATTCTTGTGTGGCGTCAATCACATACGCGATCCCTCCACTCATTCCAGCAGCAAAATTCCGACCGGTTTCTCCGAGAACGACGACGCGCCCACCAGTCATGTACTCACAACCATGATCTCCTACAGCCTCAACCACCGCACGAACCCCACTGTTTCTCACACAAAAACGTTCACCAGCTCCCCCGCGTATGTATGCCTCCCCGCTCGTAGCGCCGTAGAGCGCCACATTACCCACCGTAACATTCTTGTGCGGTACGTACGTCGCCTCAGGTGGCGGCATAATTGTCAACTTAGCGCCCGAGAGACCCTTACCGAAGTAATCGTTCGCATCACCCTGAATATTGAATGTAATACCCTTGCAGGCGAAGGCGGCAAAGCTTTGCCCAGCGGAGCCGATGCAGTTGAACGTCACCGTATCATCCGGCAAAGGCGCAGTACGAAAACGTTGCGTGATCGCATTACTTAGCATAGTGCCTACAGTCCGGTTGATATTCCTGATCTGAATATCAGCAACCACCGGCTCTCGTTTGTGCAGGGTAGGCTTGGCCAAAGCAATCAGCGTGTGGTCCAAAGCCCCTTCCAGTCCGTGATCCTGTTGGGTGGCTGCGAAGGCTTTGAACTCCTCCGGTACCTCAGGGCGGACCAGAATCCGTGACAGGTCCAAGTGACGCGCTTTCCAGTGCTTGATATTTCGTCGCGGTTTCAGAAGATCGACACGTCCGCGCATCTCCGCGAGCGTACGGACTCCCAGCCGTGCCATTATTTTTCGCAAATCTTCTGCGACAAAATGCAGATAGTTCACAACGTGCTCCGGTTGACCACGAAATTTTTTGCGCAGCTCAGGATCCTGCGTGGCAATTCCCACGGGGCAAGTATTCAGGTGACATTTACGCATCATTATGCAGCCGAGAGCCACCAAGGGGGCGGTCGCAAAACCAAATTCGTCTGCACCCAGGAGTGCTGCGACTGCAACATCTCTGCCGGTCTTCATTTGACCATCACACTCAACGATGATACGCGAGCGCAATCCGTGGCTTACGAGTGTTTGATGCGTTTCTGAAAGGCCAAGCTCCCAGGGCAACCCCGCATGCATGATGGATGTTTGCGGTGATGCGCCTGTACCTCCGTCCGTTCCGCTAATTAGCACGATATCCGCTTTGCCTTTGGCGACGCCCGCTGCAACCGTCCCTACCCCTACTTCTGATACCAGCTTTACACTGATCCGCGCGCGTGGATTCGCATTCTTGAGATCATGGATCAATTGCGCCAAGTCCTCTATGGAGTAAATGTCATGATGTGGCGGTGGGGAGATCAGTCCCACATATGGTGTGGAATGCCGCAGCTTTGCAATCCAAGGATAAACCTTCTTGCCCGGTAGCTGACCGCCTTCTCCCGGCTTGGCCCCCTGGGCCATCTTAATTTGAATCTCGTCGGCACTCTCCAGATATTCAATCGTCACTCCAAATCTCCCGGAAGCAACTTGCTTGATTCGACTTCGACGGGAATTGTTTTTCCCGTATCGCTCAGGACCTTCCCCTCCTTCCCCGGTATTGCTTTTGCCTCCGATGGAGTTCATTGCAATGGCCAAGGCTTCATGCGTTTCTCCACTGATTGACCCATTGGACATAGCCCCGGTCTTAAAGGACTTAACGATCTCGGTCCATGGCACGACCTCATCTATGTCCACCGGGATTGCCTTTGTGTAGTTGAAGGACAACAGTCCCCTTAAGGTGTTTACCGCACCGCGATCAATCTCATCTGCAAACGCCTTGTAGGACCTATGAGACTTCGTTCTTGCGGCTTCCTGCATATTTGCAATCGCCGTTGGACTGAACGCATGACGCTCACCTCCCCGGCGCCACTGATACTGCCCACCCACATCCAGAGGATAAACCCCAGGGACCTGTTTTTCTGGATATGCACGCTCATGCCGCATAACAATCTCTCTGGTGATCTCTTTCAGTCCGATGCCTCCGATACGCGATGGCGTACGGCAGAAGTACTCATCAATCACCTCTGAACTCAACCCAATAGCCTCAAATATCTGCGCACCACGATAACTCTGCAATGTCGAAATGCCCATTTTGGACATGACTTTCAGCAACCCCTGTCCGATGGCCTTGATGTAGTACTCTTCCGCATCTGGTGCGGAAATTTCTCCAAGTTGACCTTGGAGAGCCATCCGGCGTACGGTGGATAACGCTACGTATGGACAAATTGCTTCTGCACCATAACCGATCAGCATTGCGAAGTGGTGCACTTCACGCGGTTCTCCACTATCTACAATCAGACCACATCGGAGTCGCAACCCCTTTTCGATTAGATAGTGGTGTACTGCTCCCGTGGCCAGCAATGCCGGTATGGGCAATTGATCTTTTCCGGCATCGCGGTCGGAGAGTACAATCAGACTACAACCGTGACTGATGGAACGCCTAGCTTCCTCCCGGAGGCGCTCAAGTGCCATTGACAGTTCCCCCGGTTGGAAACACATATTGAGTGTGGCAACACCGGCAATCCCGGTTTCAATTGAAGCCAGATCCGCTTCGGTAAGTATTGGCTGATGCAACCGTAATTTTTCACAATGCCAAGGTCCTTCCGTAAAGAGATTACCACTGGATCCCAGGTTCAGCGCCAGTGAGGTTACCATCGATTCACGGATCGCGTCCAGCGGAGGGTTCGTAACCTGCGCAAAAAGCTGTTTGAAATAATCGTAGAGCAGTCTCGGCCGATCGGACAGTACCGCAAGCGGGGTATCATTACCCATGGCGCCCAAGGGTTCTTTACCCTTTTCTCCCATGGGAGCCATTAGCAGACGCAGGTCCTCCAGCGTGTACCCAAACATTTGTTGCCTGAGAAGCAATGAACCTTCCGTCGGCTTCGGTTCCGCGGGAGGAAGCGAAGCAAGCGTCCGCTGATGGTCATTCAACCACACACGATATGGCGCACGTGAACAGATGCGGGCTTTGATTTCTTCATCCTCAATCACGCGCTTTTCCTCCAGGTCAACGAGAAACATGCGTCCAGGCTTGAGTCGGCCTTTCCGCAGTACGTTTGACTCGGGAATACCGCCAACGCCGGTTTCTGATGCTAGGACGACATAACCGTCCTTGGATATGTTGTAGCGTGAAGGGCGCAATCCATTACGATCCAGTAGCGCTCCCGCATATCGACCATCTGTGAATGGAATGGTTGCCGGTCCATCCCATGGTTCCATCAGGTTACTGTGATACTGATAAAACGCCCTTTTTTCATCAGGCATGATCTCATTGTGCTCCCAAGCCTCTGGGATGAGCATCATCATCGAGTGGGGGAGTGAGCGGCCGGTATAGTAGAGCAGTTCAAGAACATTGTCGAGTGCCATAGAGTCACTCCCCCCCTCACGAATGATTGGAACGAGCTTGCGTGTATCCTCACCAAAACGCTCACTCCTGAACATCACTTCGGCGGCATGCATCTGATTGATGTTTCCCCGGAGCGTATTGATCTCTCCATTGTGGCAGAGAAAACGGAACGGCTGTGCTAGTGACCACTCTGGAAAGGTGTTCGTACTGAATCTGGAATGCACCATGGCCAATGCACTCTTGAATCGCCTGGAGCTCAGATCCGGATAGTAGGCCGGAAGCTGTTCCGGCATGAGCATACCCTTATAGACAATGGTTTTTGCGGATAAGCTCGCGAAATAGCATCCATGAATCCTGCGTTCAAGAACACGCTGTTGAAATACTTTCCGAACAAGGTAGAACTGCCGTTCAAATGCATCCAGGGCAACGTCGCTGCTCCGCTGAACAAAGCACTGCCATATTGCCGGTTCGGTTATTTTTGCACCTGGTCCTATGGACGTTGAATCGGTTGGAACCCGTCGCCAAGCTATGAATCCCACGCCCTCTGCTTTCAGGATATTTTCAACTAGCTGCTTACAGATTTTTTCATGACGGGGTGGGATAAACACCATCCCCACGCCATAGTCACCCGGTGCTGGCAGCGAAGAAACTTCATACTCGAAGAATGCATGGGGCAATTGTACCAGTATTCCCGCGCCATCGCCTGCAGTTTCGTCACAGCCGCATGCTCCCCTGTGATCCAGTTCCATGAGTATCTCAAGCCCATTTTTCACAATACCATGTGAGGGCGTCCCGTCTATACGACAATAGAGTCCTACTCCACACGCATCATGCTCAAATGCGGGATCATATAATCCTTGCTGTTTCGTCATCTGTCCTAAACTCTGCTTCTGAGTCAACTTCTATCCTCTGCCTTTCGAAGCCCGAATCCGCCGTTGACCGCTCACTAGAACCGAAAATGCCAAATGCACTCCAACCGGCGTCCTTTACCAAATTCACGCTCCCTTTTGCAATGCAATAATATCGTGATTGTAGATAATTTGTTTCTTATTTAAAATTATTATGCAATAATGTCATATTATCCTTAATAAATTTGGTGTTTTCAACAAATTTACTTATTATTTTAGGCATGATCTAAACAGGGCTTCATCTTGACTGACAAATTCGCGGATTTTTAGTCTATTGCTGATCCTGCCTGTGTTATTGTGGCAAAATAGCGGATCACTCAGTATTTTTTAGCTTGTACCTAAAGTTTGACTCTTTGCAGAACTTCTTGTTACCTCTTCACACACCTATCCCTTGCATGATGACCAAGCACTTTCCTTTACACACATTCATGATGCTGGTGGTCCTGGTTTCCACGCCATTACTAACCAACGCCCAATCTATCGGATTCGGGGCGGATTTCTACAACCGCTATGTATGGCGCGGGTATGACTTCGGGGATTCATTCAGTGTCCAGCCTGGCCTTGCCTTCACTGCGGGAAATTTTGAACTCGGAACTTGGGGATCATATTCCATTAGTGCCGACGGCGCCAGGGCAAATGAGCACGACCTGTACGCCACCTACAGCTTCGACCTGGGCAGTACTACCAGTCTGGCACTCACCGTCACAGACTACTATTTCCCAACCGATAGCGACTGGCTTAATTTTGACGGTGACGGTGAAGGAGCACACTGGATAGAATTAATGGGCGCGGTAACGCTCCCCGAATCCTTCCCGGTGACCCTTTCAGCAGCCTTTATGGTCCATAATGACCCTGACAATTCCCTTTATCTGGAAGGGGCACTCCCGTTCAGCCTAGGAGATGTAGAGTTGGGGCTCACGCTTGGCGTCGTTGCGGGGATGAGTGGTTTTTACGGCGTAGAAAGCACTTCTCTGGTGAACATGGGCCTATCTGCCAGTAAGGATCTGCAAATCACTGAGCAGTTTTCGCTTCCTCTGTCTGCTGCCTACATCATGAATCCGACAACTGAAAAAACCTATCTCGTCTTCGGATTTTCTCTCAGTCCTTGAGCTCCTGAAGAAAAAATAGCTATCACCAGGTTCCGCAGCGTTCAGAGTGAAGCTGGTGATTAACTGTCTGAGCGAAAAACAGCTGGTGGCAGTATTCCACCAAAAAGGACGCTCCCGAAGAATTACGGATACGTCATACAGCCCGCGATGGAACGGGGGCGGCAGTATTCTGCCTAGGTATTGACATATTGGCGTGTATTAAAGGATCCCGTGACTTACTCTTGATTCCTTCCCATTCTGGATGATCTGATGACTGCCGAGGGCGGCAGACGATAGCCGAAGCCGCTGCCAGGTAAGCACTTCCACATCCTGACCACGTCAACTTAGCAAATGTATATGCGCTCTAGTAGTACTACCTTCTGGAGTCACTGTGCCCGATACAGGAACAACCCATTACGGTGCCGATCGAATTCCTAGCCATGGAATATCCCGTTGCTGTAGACGCCAATATAGACCGCATTATCCATACTACCGACTAAGTGATGCCATGGCCACAAACCGGATGAGTTAAGGGCTGTTTTTGATCTAACAACCGTCGGAGACTGTACAAACGAAAAGCATCTGCGAAGGAAATGTGTCATGAACAATTACTCCAGAGCCTCGCTGGTCATAACGTTGATTGACGGCTTGCATCGTAATGTTCATTAACCGAGATTGGTCAGGACCCTATACCGTATAAAGCACCGGCTTTGTGTATATGGAGGCTTATTGAATTTACTACATCAATGGTAGATACAATTATTTCCCGAGCATCAAGACCACCGGTCCCCTTGCGAAATCATTTGTCTCGCAGGGAAATATTCGACAGATACCGTCGAACAACAGGTGCAGCTGAGCGCACCCACGGGCAAATCATCTATCTGAAAAATCAAGGCAAGTCCATCAATGACATCATTAACATCACCGGGTACAATGAGAAATGGGTTAGAAACATCGTCCTTCGCTACAATCAGGAAGGCCCGGATAAGTTTATCAAAGATGAGAGTCTCCCAACCGAAATAAAAGCGGAATACCTGCGTAAGTCCAATGAGTTGAATACTGCGCGCCAGGCACAGCAGGAAATGCTCGCTGCAAGGATTCCTTCTCATCCCGAGTTGGAGATTGATGCATTCCTGAAAACAGCTACCGAAGTTAGCGGTGACTATTACGATTTTTCTCTTTGCGAAGACGGCAAACTCACCATCGCAGTCGGAGATGCAACCGGCCATGGTACCACTGCCGGAATGATGGTCGCTGCAACCAAAGCACTCTTCAAAGTCCTGTCTACCGAATCAAATCTGCGGAATATTATTCGGCGCATGTCAGAAACTCTAAAGAGCCTGAACCTGCGTAACACGTATATGCACCTCACGCTCGCCCGCTATGAAAAGGGTGTGCTGCGGCTAATCGTAGCAGGCATGCCCCCGTTCTGGTATACCGGGCAGCAACCCAAACAATTGAGGACATCGTCCTTAAAGGCATGCCGCTGGGAAGCTTCACAGAGTTCCCGTACGAAGAGTTTACCATACACCTTGAAGCCGGGGATACGGTACTGCTCATGAGTGACGGACTGCTTGAACTCTTGAGCCCATGTGGTGACATGCTTCAGCTTGACCGCATAAGACGAATCTTTGCCGAAGCAGGCAACCGCTCCCCCAGTGAAGTTATTGTCCATCTCCGAAAGGCCGGGCTCGCCTGGAGGGCAGAAAGAGCGCTCAATGATGATGTTACTTTGCTGGTACTCAAGCGAAGGCTGAATCAGCGAACAGAAAACCCAGCCGCTACTGCGACGGAGTCGAAAACCTCGTAATAGAAGGACGCTTCATAACCCGCTCCTACATACCCAAAACCATTCTCCACATTGGAAAATGTACCCGGTTCGATCAGCACGTCGTGCGAGAATACATTTCCCGGAGGTATCCAATCTCCACTGGAAACAAGCACGATCTGCTCAATTGCTTTGAGCCTTGCATCACTGGTAGATCCAGTAGCACGAAAGATCTCACGGAATACCTCGCGAACATCTGCATAAACGAGTACTGTGGCAATCTGCCCGTGCTCACTACGCACTTGATCGTTCGGATACTCAAATGTAAATGTCCCCCTGTTGGTATGATAGCGAACACGAATGTTGTTCAATCTGGGGGCATTCTGCCATAGAATCGGTAGATGTACAAAACCCGGTGTGATCCTTGGATTCACCAGCTCTGGGATTGATTCGGGAGGCATCTGGACCTCAACCGCAGACATTGCACCATCCGAACGCACTAGTTCAAGTCGATGACGCTCTTCAAAGTCCGGGCGAAAACGTGCCCAGAATACATGCCCAAAATTATGCCGGCCAAATTGAATAACTGAATCCCTCCATGTATAGACTTCCCCGGTATGCAAATTCCTGGAGGTAACGCTTGCATCGAGCTGATTTGGTCGTACAACATCAATCGTCTGGTCGATCGCGTATACCCGCACAGCCTGGGTATCCGAACGTACGCTCAAATGCCCATACACCGTGTATGCACGTTCGGTACCCAGTACAACATCTACGCTTTCGTCACAGGCACCAAGTACCAGGGCCGATACCAGAAGCCAGAATCGAATCATGGCAAATCAACCTTTATCCCGACAGATGGAATGAGCGGTAACTGGTCAGACCGCTCAAGTGTAAAAACATCCAGATAGAATACATTGGCACGATCGTACACATTGATCACGCTTGCTTGAAGTGTTACCCGTGAGAAACCTACCTGGAACGCGCGATTTACGGAAGCATCCAGCCGATGATAGGCCGGCAAAACCCCGTTAAATGGACGCTCATATATCACACGTCGCTCGCCCGCCTCGGTAAATACATCAACGGAACCATCCATGAGCAGAAACCCATCAAATCCATAGGCCCGATTAAACGGGCGCCCCGACCCAAACTGCCATCGAAGCGAAACATCAAATCCGTAGATACTTGTCGAAAACATCGCATTTATCTGATGCCTCCGGTCATGTGCAGGACGGAATTTGTAGACAACCTCGTTAAACCAGTGGACCAGTTCAGATTGCATGGCTTCATACTCCGTGGAAGCCAAACCATAGTTGATATAGGCGTAATAGGGGGCACGCGAATACTCCAAACGCAGATCAAGCCCCAGTACACGCCCGTCTGCCTGCTGGAGCTTGGTAGTCAGACGCGGACGAGCAGTCCATTCGGCGATATACAAATTTCTCATGCGTTTGTAGTACGCATCCGTCACAACGGTCACCCCCTCAGCAAGCACCCTCCTGTATCCCAATATAACATGCAGAGCCCGCGGGATATCTCCTACTGGTACGGCAGTCCATGCTGTAAACACGCTGGCTGCATCTCTTCGATCATTTATACCAACGAGTTCTTGATGGTACAGCCCTGCTGCCGCGCTGAGTTCATTATTGCCCAAGATAGTTTTTGCGCGCAGCCGAGGTTCAAACAGCAAGCGGCTCTTGCTGGGAAAATGATGAATCCTCAAACCAGGCGAAATAGATGTGCCGGAGGTGAATTTGAATTCGGGAGCAGCGTATATGCCTGCCTCGGTTACGTACTCGGTTTTTAGGTCAAGATTTTGATATAGCCCGCCCAATTCACTCTTAAGTGTCAACGAACGTGCAAAGAGTCCCCAATGCAGATCACCTCTATGAGAGTAGTGAGTAACATTCGCTTCCATGTTGATCCGACTGGTGCTCGAGGTCCTGATCAGATCTTCGCTTGGGCCCAACTGCATGGTGTGACCCGACCATGACATCAGAAACTCTGCCAAGACCGGCAGATTGCCCGGTAAGAACAGATAGCGTCCACCCACAGCGTCATTCCACCACCGAACTTCATCCGGGGCACCAATGCCTCTCGTCCCTCCTACATTTCCGCGATCATAGGTTTTGATCGCACTGAATGAAACACGGCCATGTCGGTTGGGTCTTCCGTGAATCTTGGCAAACAGGTCGTGGAAGAGCAATGGGATATCCTGCCCAATCACGTTTGCCGCAGCATCTTCTACAACTGACTGCCGCGCGGAGGCAATCATCGTGAAACGCCCTCCCGGCACAATTGGCCCTTCTACGTGGGTGCCCACAAGAAATGGGGAAACCGAACCAGAGGCGGCGAACCGGCTGCTATTGCCATTGCGACTCCAGGCATCCACTACGCTGGAAATTCTTCCTCCAAACTGCGGACCGAACCCGCCTGCATGTAAGTCTACACTCCGCAATACTTCCGATGGGAAAGCCGTGTAGTAGCTGAGAATATGAAAAGGCTGGTAGATCAGCATCCCATCGAGCAACACCAAGTTCTGTGTTGGCTCACCGCCCCGAACATAGAACTGCCCTCCCTGATCCCCCACAAGTACGACACCGGGCAATGTAGAAAGATAGGCTGACAGATCAGCTGTAATCTCCGGCATCGGAACACGTTCAATTGCAGCGGGAGTAATGCGTTCGGTGCCTGCACTCAGCAAAGTCGTACTTCCGCCTGCATTGTCGACGATTGTCAACTGCTGTAACACTAATTCATCTTCTTCCAATACAATGTCCAACTGATGTATCTCCTGGCCCGGCCCAATATCCAGGGAATCGACGTAAGTAACGTATCCTACATATGAGGTCCGTAGAACATATCTACCCGGTGTCAGGCGTGGTAACAGATAGAAACCGTCACTGTCCGTTGCGGCACCAAACGAGAATTCCCCCTCTCCATACAAGACCACGTTCACGCCCTCCAAGGGCTCGCCGCTAATGACCTCCGTAACAAACCCACGCAAAACCTGCGAAGCTGCGGGCAGAGCCGAACATATCGCAAGCAGCAATAAACAGAAGAATCGGCACATAGCCAAGCTGGAACGTAGCCTCTAAATTGTTACCATCTTGGACCTTGAGCGTTCAATAGGGTATCTTCCACCAACAAACTCTATTCACCGTGGCTATAATAATTGACGGCAAGGCCATCGCTGCCGAAGTACGCAGTGAAGTGCGAGAAGATGTTGCAAGATGGACCTCTGAAGGACATGCTCCCCCCTATCTCGCGGTGATACTGGTAGGCAATAACCCTGCGTCAGCTTCATACGTACGGGGAAAGATCAAGGCGAGTCAGGATGTCGGAATTGCAGGCGACACGTTAAAGTTTGACGCGAGCATATCCGAAAAGGCCCTGCTCTCTGTCATTCAGGACTTAAATGACAGCCCTCATGTGAGTGGAATACTGGTACAGTTACCACTGCCTGATCACCTTGATTCGTCACGAATCATTGCTGCTCTGAACCCGGATAAAGATGTAGACGGTCTGCATACCATGAATGCCGGTCGGCTGGTTACCGATTCTCAAGGCTTTGTGCCGTGCACGCCAGCCGGAATTGTAGAACTGCTGCTCCGCTCGAACATTCGCACGGAAGGACAGCATGCCGTGATTCTTGGGCGATCAAACTTAGTCGGTCGCCCGTTGGCGAGCCTGCTACTGCGCAAACAATACAACGCAACGGTTACCGTTTGCCACAGCAGGACAAAAAATCTACCCGAAATTTGCCGAACAGCCGAGATCCTGGTGGCTGCAATTGGTCGCACCCATTTTGTGTCCGCCGAAATGGTCAAGCCAGGGGCAGCAATTATCGACGTGGGAATCAACAGGGTTGAAGACTCTACACGTAAAAGAGGATATTATCTTACTGGTGATGTGGACTACAACGCGGCTAAAGAATTGGCTGGCTACATTACTCCGGTTCCAGGTGGTGTAGGACCCATGACCATCGGCATGCTCTTGAAGAACACAATGACCGCTGCAAAATTGCTTGGCTGATGCAAGTTGCTCCTGCAAACATACAGCCTCAGGACACCACGCAGGTAGCCGATACGACGCTGAGCGCAAGCGAGTCCGTACAGGTGGTCAGTGCACCTGATACGACCAATTTTACCCAGGATCTCGTGGACGCAGGACTCCTGATTGCCGAGGGTCAATTCTCGGAAGCCTGGAGTAAGATGACATTGGATTTAGCAATTGCCTTTGGGGATCTTTGGCCTAAGATTGTAGCTGCATTCGTAGTATTAGCGATCCTTTATGCGGGCTATCGCGGCCTTTATAGTTTGCTGCGCCGGCTTCTGCGAAAAAGCAATGTTGTCCAGCCCGGTCTGCAATCGCTGCTCATGCAGGGTTTCAGACTCCTCTCGCTGATTTTGATTGGTATAACTTTCTTGCAGACCCTTGGAATTAACCTCGCAGCACTGATTGCCGGCATTGGTGTAGCAGGAATCGCCTTTGGCTTTGCAGCCCGGGACACCGTTGAAAATATCCTCTCAGGAGTAAATATCCTGACCGATAAAGCCTTCCGAATTGGTGATACCCTGATCGTAAACGACATCTACTGTGTGGTTGAGCGGATAACCTTACGCACAACACGCCTTCGAACTCCAAAGAACGAGGTCCTGGTGGTGCCAAACCAGCAGATGGCTAACGAGCGAATCCTCAATCACACGATTGCAGGGGCACTTCGAATTGAGATCCCTTTCTCAATCGCTTACAAGGAGCATCCACAACAGGCCCGTACAGTAGTCCTCGCGCTCACAGAAGACGATCCTCGTATCATGGAAGATCCAACTCCGAGCGTCGTGGTGACTGCCATGAATGACAGCAGCGTAGATCTGGCCCTCTGGGTCTATGTTGCCAATCCGAAAGAAGAGCGCCAGATTATCTACTACTACACCGAAGCCATTCGAGAGGGGCTGCGTCAGGCTAATATCGAAATCCCGTTCCCGCACCTCCAGATCATTCAGGATTAGTACTACTGCAGCACTTGGATGGTGCTATAGACAGCCACACCGGCAACGACCAGTATACTCACCCAGAGCCAAACATCATAGAGCCTGGAGGGACGTAGCTCAGGCGGAGTCCGCCAGCAACGGAAGTGTATCACCGCGGCCACCACAATAACAAGTATCCCCGTTCCTGCGACGCCCCCAATGATAACCATTAGCGTGGGCAGCTTGACTAAGAGAAATAACGTCGCCCACAATATTGGAACAATCCAGGCTACAAGTGCTATCGCCCGATGACGCTGAACCGGGTTCAAGTAGTCAAGCCAACCCACCTGTGAAAATGCATCCGAAAATAACCGCGTCCAAAGTGCCAGTGCACCAAACAGCGTTGAAAACAATACGACAAAAGCCCCGACAAGGAACATCGTCCCCGCCCAGGAACCCAGGCTCTGTGTGTACATTTGGGAAAGCGTCGTCACCAGATCCATGCCCTCGGGCAGAAGACCCTGCTGATGTAGAATCGCGACTCCCAGTATGTAGAATGCCGCGGTCATGAGCGTGTAGACAACCATAGAAAGGAGTGCATCCATCGTCATTACACGCACCCAGCCATTAGCCCTTTTAGTCCATGCTCTGGTATTCTGTTTGGGGCCGGTCCAGGCGGCGTACCCTTTTTCAAGAAGCCAGTAGTTGTAGCCCATGATTTCGTCACCGCCTACACCGGTGATCCCGAACGCTCCTATGACAATCAGTACAAGTTCAGGGGGAAGCTCAAACAGGAATCCAGTTGCCAGATCGATCGCACTAAACCTGTAATCCGTGAATTGCACGGCAACAACGGACGCCAGTGTGAGAAGCGTAAATAGCCCGATCATGATCACAGAAATGCTTTCGATGGGCTTATAATGCCCCCGGTAAATGATCAGCGAGACTACGAATGCTGTCCCATAACACCACACCCATAGAGGGACCTGAGGCAACACTAGATGCAGTACAAGTGCTGTTCCTCCTACGATGCCCCCGACCTGCAATAGCTTGACGACCATAAGCAGCATCCATGTCCAGATTGACCAGTGAGTACGCCCAATTCGAGGACCTGGCATACGGCTTAGTGCTTTCATTGTCGTCTCCCCGTAGAAGATCGTGTGACGTCCGAACTCGAGTTGCACAGCAACCTTCACGAGACAACTCACTAGGATTACCCAAAGCGTTACCCACCCAGCTTCGGCACCCAAACGGGTGGTTGCTATAAGTTCACCGCTGCCTACTATTGAAGCGGACAGAATGAACCCCGGACCCAAAAAGCGTAACCGCGTGCGGAAACTCTTCGGGGGAGCTTTGACCGTCTGTTCAGATCGTACGTATGGATCCGGCATGGATTTACGAGCTTTGAAACGATGCGCTGTCTCACATAATCAGATGGAAACCCCGCAAGTTACTGATTTAGACATCTATTTTCCCTTCCCAAAGGAGCGATATTGCTCAAATTCGTGACATAGTCCAATTCAGTAACCATGGATGCAGCACATCTAGCCATCTGGACTAAAATTCCATCATTGCCAGTGACACCACGCTTTCCCATTACCTATTCCATTTCGTAACTTCAAGGCGGCAGAAAGGGTGTTTCGCCAATTGTATAGTTCCTCACCAGAAAAATTAGTCCTGTGTTTCGCAATATTATCTTCCTGACCTTTATTGTTCTTTTTGTGGGCTGCAGTCACACCACCTCCCCCAACGTTGTAATCATTCTGGCGGATGATATGGGATATGGCGATCTTGGCAGTTATAATGTCGATTCCCGTATTCCCACGCCGCACATGGATTCGATTGCCTCGCAGGGAATGCGCTTTACAGATGCCCACTCGCCTTCTGCGGTTTGTACACCTACGCGATATGCATTGCTGATGGGACGCTATGCATGGAGGCTCCCATCACTGACCTCCGGTGTCACCAATGGCTACTCCCCACTGATTGCCGATACAAATAGAACCACAATAGCTGATATAATGTCTGAAGCTGGATACCAAACGGCGGCTATTGGTAAATGGCATTTGGGCCTTGGCAGTGTCTTGCCCACCAATTATGACGAACCGCTCGTGCCCGGTCCGCGCTCATTGGGATTTGATTATTTCTTCGGCATCCCAGCTTCGCTCGACATGGCACCTTATGTCTGGGTTGAGAATGAACAAGTTACTGCGTACCCTACGGAGCATGCCGAAAATCCCATCGGCTGTTGCACCGGGAACTTCTGGAGATCGGGGGCCATCGCAACCGATTTTGACCATACGGATGTTTTACCCGAGATTGCTCGACGAGCATCCAATTATATTCGCGCGCAAGCTGCAACAGACGCCCCATTCTTCCTTTATGTCCCGTTAGCTGCACCACACACGCCATGGTTACCCACAGAAGGCTTTATTGATACAAGTGAAGCAGGTGAGTATGGTGACTTCGTAGTGATGGTGGATGACGCCATTGGACAAATCTCCGCGGCCCTCGCCGAAAGCAATCAAACAGAAAACACGCTCCTGCTCATCACGAGTGATAATGGTGCCTACTGGCCACAGGACTTCATTGAGCGCTTTCAGCACCAAGCCAATTACAGTTGGCGGGGAATGAAGGCAGATATCCACGAAGGTGGCCATCGCGTCCCGTTAGTTGCGCGATGGCCCAGCGTGGTAGCGGCAGGCTCCGTTACTGATCAGCTCATGGTACATACTGACTTGTTTTCTACGATGGCAGATATCGTCGGTACCGAAATTCGCGGGGAGGACAGCTTTAGCCTGCTCCCTGTCTTAATGGGCGGTAACGGGACCCGTAAGGAAGCAGTTCATCAATCAGCCCACGGGATGCTTGCACTCAGACGCGGTCCCTGGAAATTAATTGATGGACACGGATCCGGCGGCTTTACGAGGGTTGATACTCTTGCTGGCGACCCTCCTCGCCAGTTGTATAACTTGGATGTCGATCCAAGAGAGACAATGAACCAATACGAGGACCAGCCAGAGATTGCTTCAGAGTTGACGACTGCACTGGATTCGCTACGTTCACAATGAAGCGACGACGCGTTTAAAAAAGTTTCGTGCACACCTCCCCTGTATGGTAAGATGCACGAATTTTTGGGGATGTCTGGATCTGGGATTCGCCGACGCCGTACGGGATGTATTTTCCAGTTGAGTGAGCCACCATTCCGAGGGAAGTGGGCCGCTGCAGGTTGCAGATGGTCCTCCGCACACACCATCTCAAACACCGGTAGTAACCTCGTGAACCGTTTGAGCGCACCCCACAGTTCTGCTCCACACATAGAACTAACTCCTGGTGACAGGAGACCTAAATGCCGCGCATCATCTTGACAGGGAATTCAGTATTGAGTGGGCTGTAAGTGTGATCCTAAAGTTGTATACTGAATTTTTTATACTAAATTTTGTATACTAAACGGTCGTATCACTCTCGCCATGGTTTCGATCCCTTATCGCGTAGCCATTGGTGGTTATCGTAAGCCAACTTGCTTGCAGCTACTCCAAGGGTTGGCTCTGGCACTGATTGCGGCCGGATCGGCACAGGCCCAAGATGTTTCCCCAACACCAGAAGTCCCGCTGACGATTCGGGCAGCACGGGTACAGGCCACGATACTTCTTGACGGTGATCTGAGCGAGACGGACTGGCAACGGGCGGTACCTGCTCGAGGCTTCCGCCAGGTCGAGCCACAGCAGGGCAACGCGGCCACATTAGACACGGAAGTCCGCATCCTCTACGATGATAGGAATCTCTATGTCGGTGCGATCTGTTACGACACCGCCGGTGCATCCGGCGTCCGAGTACGCGACCTCCGCCGGGACTTCGACTATTTTCAGAACGATCTTTTCGGTATCAGCCTTGATCCATTCCTCGACGGGCGGAGCGCTATCGTTTTTCAGGTGAATCCCGCCGGAGGACAGCGTGACATCCAGGTTATAGATGGCAACATCTACAACCGCGACTGGGACGCCGTCTGGGATGTTCGTACGATGGCAACAGATCAGGGCTGGGCCGTGGAAATGGTCATTCCTTGGTACACATTGCGGTATCCAGAGGCAACGACAGCTACGCAATGGGGCATTAATTTCGTGCGCAACATTCGTCGACACAATGAGATCACGGGCTGGTCGCTTTGGCCGCGTGCCTACTCGCCCTACCGGATGGATTACGCAGGCGTGCTGGAAGGCATCGAGCCACCCCCGCCTTCGACCAACCTGCGCGTACTGCCCTATCTAGTCATGCGCGACGACCGCACCGGTAGCCGAGACGATCTCTTCGATGGCGTTGAACCCGAGGTCGGCGGAGACTTGAAGTGGGCCGTGACACCTAGCACCGTCCTTGACCTGACCGTCAATACCGACTTTGCCCAGGTTGACGCAGACCGCCAGGTTGTCAACCTCACCCGGTTTTCAGTATTCTTTCCAGAGAAGCGTGCTTTCTTTCTCGAGAACGCGAACCTGTTCCGTACGGGATCGACCGAGACAGCCCTCCCCTTTTTCAGCCGACGCATCGGGTTGGACAACACCGGACAACCCGTTCCTATTGACGCAGGGCTGCGGTTGGTCTCACGGACGGCACGTCGAAGTCTCGGTGGGATGGTTATTCGCCAGCGGAGGAACGACCAGACGCCAACTAGCCATGTGGCCGTTGGGCGATTTATCCAGAACTTCGGCAGCACCAATCGCATCGGCGCACTCGCAACGGTGCGCCACGACGATGGCCTTGCGGGCATGCCTTCGGTGCTCAATGCCGTAGGTGCAGTGGACGGACAGTTTCGCTTTACACGGACCCTGACGCTTCGATGGATGGGCTCGGCTTCGTGGACGCAGCACATGGGCGGCGAGGGCTTGTCAACATATGCATGGCTCAGTAACGATTCCAACTGGGGTTACCTTGGATTTTTGCACACCATTATTTCAGAGAACTACAATCCCGGCGTCGGTTTCGTCTCACGTCGTGACCTGATCGTGACGAGCCCTGCAGGCATCATTGATCTGCGCCCCGCATGGAAACCCGACTTTGTGCGCCGGTTCCAGCCGGGGTTTATCTCTTACATCTATCATCGCCTCACCGACGGGCAGTTTCAGGAAGCCTGGCTGAGTGTGACTCCACTGAATGTGGAATTTCAAAACGGCGCCGAGATCTCGATACAAATCCAGCCGAACTGGCAGGAACTAGACGCCGACGATGTTACCTTCTTTCGACCCCTAGGCGTTGAACTTGTGCCTGGCAGATATCATTACCTGCGCTACAACGCTGAAGTGCAGTCTGACCTATCACGCAAGTATTCTGGATCATTTGAACTAACTGTAGGCGATTTTTTTGACGGAACGCTGACCAACCTGGAACTCTCCGTTCGGTTGGCTCCGTCACCGCGCATGGCCCTGAGTGCTGCCTATGAATTCAACCGCGCGGCAGGCCTCGGCACCAGAGAGGAGGAGACAGTCTCGCATCTGTTCGGGCCGGAGCTTCGTCTAGCGCTCAATCCCCGATTGCAGTTTAACGCATTCTACCAATACAACACGGTTGCTGAGCAAGCGAACTGGAATGTGCGATTCAGCTACGAATTTCGTCCGCTGTCGTACTTCTACCTCGTCTTCAATGACAACCGCTACTTCGTCAACACGTCCACTCGACGTACTGATCCGGAACACTTCGCCACGCAGCAACAGGCGATTATCAAGCTGACCTATTTAAGGCAGTTATGATTCCAAGTCTTGTCCCTTTAATTGCAATGCAAGCCACAAGCTTGACCCTCTTCGCTGGTCCGATGGTGCCTACAGTGGGCTGTCTCCGAGGGAAGCGAATCTCCCTCCAAAGTCACTGGGATTCAAGTGCTAGACAGACTAAACAATACCGCATTGTCACTCCCTGCCGACATTTTAATCAGCAATATTGATGTAGAGCACACATACAGCAAGCTGCTAGATCATGTTACGTGTAGACACTGGACAAACTCCCGACTAATAATCATTCATCAGTCAATGAGCGGCTTTTCGCTCAACCTCGGAGTACTGCGAAATTGGCCTCAACTGTCTAATCACTCCATTACCCTTGGACCGCGCTACGAAGGCTTAGTGCAAGATATCTTGAACCGAAAAATCCTACCTGATGATTTCAGTATGTACCTGCATGTACCAAGCGGAAGTGAATCGGCTAGGGTACCTCCAGTCTGTGAAAGGCATCTATGTTCTTGTCCACATGCCAAATCTCGCTTCCGGTATAGACTGGGGTCTTACCGCTGACCTGAGGACTGATTGCGTGATTAGCCCCCTTGAGAAGTGGGTATTGGAGGATCTGCGAAGTTCGATTGAAGTACAAAATGTTTTTGCCCCGAATGACTTTGAACTTCAATTTAATTCTAGGCTGGGAAATGCCTTTGGCATTGAGCCAAGAATCGCGTAGACTGCTTGGTTTCATCCTCGTAACTGAAGTGAAGATGCGCAAGGCTTACCTCTGGTAGGTGCAGAGATACACCAGGGGAAAGGAGTACCGGAATTTATTCTATCAGCTAATGCGACCATGCACTCCATCCGAGAAGATTATGAATTGTGATCTTTGTGGAAGTGCTTCTTGCAAAATTCCTAAATCGGGGAATTCGTAAGAAACCCACAGCGGTATCAAAACTCAGCGAGTGCGTAATCCCAATTTTCAGCTGTAAGAAAGTTTGGAACTTCCACCTTAATCACGAAATGAGTCATATATTCAGGGGCCGTCAATTATATCAGTCAGAGATGGAATCCTATAAACGCCCCAAAAACCTCTTTGCTTGGGAGTGTTGCAAAGTACTAGGCTGCTTAATTCTTACTATTTCTTTTCTGCCATCCTGTGCGACTGAAAACACAGGAGGAATTGAGGATTCTGTATCGTATGGATATGAACTCACCGAACTGTTTCGACTTGGTGACGAATCCAGGGGGGACACGATTTTATTCGGCAGCATTGGAGAGCTCGTAGCTGTTGACGGATCTGGCCGGATTTTCATAGGAGAGCAACAAGATCCCATAGTCTATGTTCTTGATACAGATGGAGGTCTAATCAAAACAATTGGCCGTGAAGGCAGCGGTCCTGGTGCCTTCTATAGACTGTCATCTATTCATATAGGTTCAGCCGATACGCTATACATCTTCGACTACAACTTAGGGTATCTGTCGGTATATGAACCGGAGGGGCTAGAACTGGCCTATAGTATTGCAGTCTCCTATGATGACTCGCTTGGGAAGTCCTACTCTTTAGTCGGCACTCTTGATACGGGTTATCTATTTACGTACGGTCGGCCCATACGAGCCGGTAGTCCTTCACGGGAACGACGTATGCACGTTTTGCTAGTCACTTGGGCGAGGGAGATTATACATCCTCCTGTACATTCTATTCCGGCTGAGGACTGGTTGAGTGATGCAAACGATGGAAGAGTATATGCATACAGAATGCATTTCCCCATCGGGCGTGAGACTGTTCTGCGTATGGGGCCGAAAGGGAACCTGTATGCGGGTTGGACGGAATCTGTAGACATCGCGGTCGTTTCGCCGGATGGAATCAAGCACGATACTGTCAGACACTCCCTTGCACCCATTCCTCTGACTCGCCAAGAGATAAAACTCTTTGCCGAGGAAATATCTGAAGGATCTTTTGATTGGTCTTATGACGTGATTCTTGCGGCCGATCTGCCCGCGACTAAACCCGCATTTGAGACGTTTGTCGTTGACGATCTCGAACGCCTCTGGATAAAAACTACTTCACCGTCAGTAGCCGATACCGCCCGCTGGCTCATCCTTGATCAAAAAAGTCAATTAAAAGGTGACATTCGACTCCCCAAACACACGAACCTGCGTGTAATTCGAAATGGGCGGGCTTATGCGGTAGATGACGGAGCAGAGAATCATCTAGTTGTGTACCAAATTCGGGAACAGTAGTCAATTTATTTGACGGCGTTTAACTGTGTACACTTATGCCGGGCGCGCACTAACGCTAACCCAATTTCTAGGCACCGCAGACACACCCAAGTCGCCTACTGGCAATTAAGGTCAGCGAATCGGGCCGGAGTGAATGGGTATCAATACAACTATTGCTGAGCGCCACCAAGATCAGAAATTCCGCGCCACAATAGACGATCTCAATACTAGTTACTCTGCCTCCTCACGTGATCCGCTATACATCGCTGGCACATCAACGGACCGATTAGTGGGATTCTATCTGAACACTACTCCATACCCTGCATCGTATCGACCTGATTGATGCTTTACCGCATATTAATTGCCCCCCTTCCTATGATAATGTCAACAGCTGGTGCTGTGAGGTCAACTCGATATCCAGCCCCGACCGCACTTGATCCAGAAAATCCTCACCGTACTTAACCAGATAATAGAGCGCAGGTAACACGCGCTCTTGGAAACTCCCGTTAGGGTACAACGCCTGCTTACAATATTCAATCTGCGCCCGCGTCTGTTCATGACGCCGCTTCTCTGCACGCTCTGCCCGCCGTTGCAATTTGGACAACTCCTTGCCCCACTGAGCCCACATCGCCTCCACCGTAGGACGCAAAGTAGGATCTACAGCCGTTACAGCCGGCCTTAATCCCTCCACACCTGCGTCAAGTACGATTGCAGCCTTCTCAAAGGAGCGTTCAAGTTCTGTCCCCTCAAGTACACACCTGCGCATGAGTTCAGAGGTCTGATACCGTAGCTCATCTACCTCCAGTTCATGCTGCTTCATGAGCTTTGCCACTCGTGGTTCAATGATCGTCAGGCTCGCCCGTGGATAAATGACAGGCATTGGACGCTTCGCCCAAGAGTACAGTGACTTGAACTGGGCAAAATAAGCAATCTCACCAGGGCCAGCTACATAGGCTACTGTCGGGAGCAGCGAGTCTTGCACAAGCGGCCGCATTACGACATTAGGACTAAGACTGCAAGGAGGAATGTCCGCAATCCCGTCAAGTGGAATCACACTCCCGGAAAACCGCGCTCTGTAGCCCTTACCAGTCGGGTCCAGTGTCTCTCGCCCCGAATTACCCAACATAAATACATTCCCTGGATTAACATGAACCTGAGCATGGTAATCCTTTTCAAGTTCTTTACTGGTTGCCTTCAGTGCAGCATGCGTTGCAGTGTACTCACTCAACTCACGTCTCAGCAAAGGAGCCACCACCTGCTTGAGTCGACAGTCTTCCGGGTTCATAAAAACCATCGAACCACTACCTAATAAGGAGGACAGTGTGTGTGCAAACGCATCTGCAAACGTCACCCCTTGACCATAGGCGGCGTAGTGAGTGGCAAATACGTCCTCCCGAAACGATGTATCTGGTAATGCCTCACGAAGCTCAGCGACCACCCGATCAATATCCTTCCCGAAAACAAGATCTCCAACACTTCCAAGGTTGCCCGTCTCGGGCTGTTTATAGCCCTCGTACCATATCTGCTTTCCAGGCACGGCGACACCTTTGACTTCATCAAGATCATGATCTGCTCCCTCTATCCAGAAAACCGGTACCACTGGACGCGAGAGTTTTCGCGACAGACGCTCCGCCAAACGAATGGTCGTCAGTGCCTTGTAGAGCGTGTATAAGGGGCCACCGAATATACCAACCTGCTGACCGGTTACCACTGCCAGTGAGCGTGGATCACGTAGTTGTGACGCACGACGGCCATTATTCCAGCCCAGGTTTTGCTCTTCCAGTACATCTACCAACACGGTCCGGTCGATAGGGCCGGCCGTCAGGCTTTGGGCAACTGCCTCGTAGCTCCTATCTTCGCGCCAGTCCCCGGTATAATATGGGGCCAATCGGTCGTAGTCCGTGACGTATGTCGCAAAAAGCCGAGACACTCCCTTCGTTCCCGAATAGGGAATTGACTCTTGTATCATCTTGATCTGGTAGTCGTTGGCAGGAGTTCTGGAGCACTACTCGGGCTCTTTGATTCGGGCAAGAGCATCTCGCAAACGGGCAGCTTCTTCATAGTCTTCTTTTTCAATCGCGCGCGCCAGTTGCTGCTCTAATTGTTTAGTTGGAGATACTCTCTCCTGGGTTTCCTCTTCGTACGCCGGCAATTCCGGCTCTCCTATCGGGATACCCGCTTCCTCGAGCACAGTCTCCGCCACAAAAATGTCCACATCTAATCGCACAGCAATGGCAACGGCATCACTGGGACGTGAGTCCAACTGATCATAGTTTCCATCTTGGACGAAGCGGATCTTAGCATAGAATGTACCATCTTTCAACCCATCAATCACAATATCCTCTACTTGCATTCCAGCTTGCTGTATCAGGCTGCAAAAAAGGTCATGCGACATGGGTCGCGGCGAAGTTCGATTTTCTATACCGAGGATAATCGCCGTAGCTTCATTTTCCCCCACAACTATCGGTAATCTCCGAGGACCATCCATCTCCCCTAATACCAATATGAATGCCCCGCCACTGGCTGGGCTGGTCGACAATCCCACGACCTCAACGGCAACCATTTCCCTATTCATTATAATGCTTATGGTACATTACCGAACGGTTGTAGAATCTACAACATTGCGTCTGTCAACGCTTTTAGGAATCTCCTGTTCTCGGCTGGCGCACCTGCACTCACACGCAAAAAACCTCTAAGCTCTGGATATCCGCTCATATTGCGCACCAGAACTCCCCTCTCAGCCAACGCGCTAAATAATTTTTGCCCGTCGCTTGGAGGCCGAAAGGTAACAAAATTCGCCTGCCCCGCGAGCACCCGCATACCCTCTATTTCCTTCAACGCATCAATCAATCCTTTTGTACTTGAGCGAATTAACTCCAGACGATCCTGGATCAACTGTGAATGATCAAGAAGCAGTTTGGTCACAGAGGCAGTGAATCGGTCAATCATGAAAGGAGGTCGAATCTTCATAATTTCACCCATCAGGGCCGGGTGGCCGATCAAATAACCCAACCGCGAACCCGCCAGGCCGAACGCCTTGGAAAAGGTCCTTAGCAGAATCACATTAGGATAATGACTGAGCAACGTAAGCATGCTCGGTTCGTCTGCAAACTCTATATATGCTTCATCAATCAACACGAGACCCGCTGTGGCATCCGCAATTGTTCTTAGCTCTGCGAGAGGAACCACCAGGCCTGTAGGATTATTGGGCGAAGTTATAACTACCATGGAAGGGCCAGTCTTCTTGATTGCTGTAAGAATACCCTCCGTATCAAATCCAAGGCTTTGAAGAGGTGCGACAGGAATCACTTCCCCTCCGAAAATATGGACGACCCGCTCATAAAACGAAAACATTGGACGCGGCAATACCACGCTGGTGCGAGTCGCGATAAAGGTCAGACCCAAGGAATACGTCAATTCGTTGGAACCGTTGCCGATAATTATCCCTTCTGGATCCCAGCCAACGTTGGACGCGATCAATTCCGCAAGATCGTACGGTTGTTCCGATGGGTAGCGATTAAAGGCAATCTCCTTCCAGCCCGCAAATACAGCGTCCTTCAACGCTTCGGGCAAATCAAACGGACTTTCGTTCTGGTTCAGCTTAACCGAAATATCTCCGGTCGGCACACCAACCTTGTAGGGATGTTGTTCGCGAACTTCAGGTCGAACCCTGACGAGTACTTCACCTAACTTACTCATTTGTCCTGATCCTAGACTCAGCACTACGCGCGTGTCCCTCTAGTCCTTCACTTCGAGCCATCAGGGCAATATCACTGGCCGTACGTTCCAATCGCTGCTGACTGTATTTGATTACACTTTGCCGCTTTACAAAATCATCAACCCCCAAGGCGGATGCAAATCTGGCAGTCCCACCCGTTGGCAGGACATGATTAGGCCCCGCATAGTAATCCCCAACCACCTCGGGAGACCAGGAACCCATAAATACTGCACCCGCATTGCGAACGCGCTCCAGCACACCCCATGGATCTGCAACCATAAGCTCCAGATGCTCTGGGGCGATTCTGTTGACCATGTCAACGGCTTTATCCATAGAAGCCGTTACAATCGCCGCGCCATGCTCACGCAAAGCAACAGTTGCAATATCTGAACGGGGAAGGTCGACCGACAATTCCTGTAACGCTTCGCAGACCGCTTCTGCAACTTTCATCTCTGGCGTAACCAGTATTGCTGATGCCTCTGGATCATGTTCAGCCTGCGCAATGAGATCATGGGCGATCCAGTCGGCCCTACCGGTTTGATCAGCCAGGACAACCAACTCGCTCGGCCCGGCGAGACTGTCAATATTTACGTGACCAAAAACCAGTTTTTTGGCTGCTGTAACATACGCATTGCCCGGCCCTACAATCTTGTCCACACGGGGGATGGACTCGGTTCCAAACGCGAGCGCTGCGATGGCCTGCGCACCACCAACGGCATACACATTCTTTATATCCAACATGTATGCAGCAGCCATGATTTCTGGATGAGGCAATCCAGATGGTCCAGGTGGACTCGCAAGATGTATACTTCCTACGCCTGCTACCTGAGCAGGGATTGCCGTCATCAAAACGCTGGACGGGTAGGCAGCCGTGCCACCCGGGACATACAAGCCCGCACGGTCTACTGGTACAATACGCAGCCCCAGACGCACATCATCCCCATCATCCATGTACCAGGATTCCCCCTGCTGTCTCAGATGATATCGGCGTATGTTATCTGCTGCAGCCTGAAAAACACGCCTCCATGATGGTTTTGAGTCCATCCACGCTGCCTCCAGTTTCGGAGTAGGCACACGGATTGTGGATAACTGGACGACGTCGAACTCGCGAGTATACCTGAACAGAGCACGATCTCCGTACTTGGAAACATTCCTGACTATACCGGAAACGACCTTCTCTACCTCCAGGTGAAGACTAACCGGCTCCCGCTTCCAATCCTCCGCCGCAATCAAAGGGATCATGGCCCGGATCTCAGGCTATTGATCGTCGTCCCGCGGTGGGGATTCAAGTGTCGGATAGCCGTAGAACTCGTAATCCGGCAACCGCTCTGTTCGTACATGCTCCATTGCCGCGTACAACCCCTTGATAAACTTGGCAAAATCTTCCTTGTAAACGAAGATCTTGTGCTTTTCATGATGGTCACCAACACGCTTGCTTTCCGTGATGACTATGAAATAGTCCTCGCCAGATCGAGTTGTTTTAACATCGAAAAAGTAAGTGCGTCGCCCTGCCCTGACCCGTTTCGAAAAAACCTCATCGCGGTACCTGGATTCCTTATTACGGCGCGGCTGCACCTCATCCCAATGTCCTTTGTCGTCTTTATAATCGTCGTTCATCGCTGGATCCGCTTTCGCTGATATATAATCGTGTTTTTTTGCTAAACATGCAACTTGGGAGATTGAGCCACGGCGTGAACCAACAACTTCGTCACATTTGCCTGTGCATCTAATGCAGCACGAAGCACTTCTGCATGCCCCAATCTTCCTTTACTTAATCCAGAGGCCCTGTTCGTGATGATCGCCGCAGCAAATACACGCATACCCAAAGCGGACGCCCACAGCGCCTCTGGGACTAGACTCATTCCAACGGCATTGCCGCCTCTACGTTCAAAAGCAACTATCTCCGCCGGGGTTTCGTAGCTCGGCCCAATTGTCCATACAAATACCCCGCACGATACCCGCAATCCGTCAGAAGCCGCAATCACACGTCGCCTCCAGCCTGCATCGTACACAGCCCCCCGCTCAGAATTCGCCTGCAACGGTTGCGCACATAGATGATCTTCAACGAGCATCATGCTCCCCGGATCCAGATCATCCCGTATTCCGCCCGCTGCACTCACCAAAACTATGTTACTGATACCCAATTCTCGGACCAAATGAACTTGGAAGGCAGCGTTCTCTTCAGGAATTCCCTCGTAGCAGTGAACACGCCCCTGAATTAACAGAACATCACGCTGGCCCAAGGTACCAGCCGTCACACGTCCAGTATGTCCATCCACCGTGGGGAGAACGAACCCTGGAATTTCCGAAGCAGGCATCTCCCAGTAATTGTTATCCAACTGTACATCCAGGCCGGACCCCAAAACGATTGCAACCGAAGGTTGCCCACCCCCCAGATAACCAAGAAGCAAACGACTCGCAGATTTAAGTCCAGACTGCGTGGAGTTCACCTTTGGCTCAGCACCTCTAGGGCTATTTCTTTCGACAATGTATACCCATAACCGCGTCTGACAAGGTAATCTGCCAACTTTTTCTTTCGCTCAGGTAATGTGCCTTCTACCCTATCCCTGAACTTTTCTGCTATCTTTCTAGCACTCATGCTGTACATATCCGTACTCGCAGCTGCTGCGACCGCCTCTGAAACATAATCACTAGAGACTCCATCCTCGGTAAGTTCACGGCGGATCCTGCCAGGCCCGTATCCTTTGTTCTTGAACCGCGCTTCGGCATACTCTACTGCATACCTTCGGTCGTCGATATAATCAAGCTCATAGAGATCGGCTATTATATCATTCAGTTCATCTTTGGTCAATCCCTTAAAGGTTAAACGTTGACGCACTTGGTGCTCAGTCCTCGGAGCATAAGAAAGATACCGCAACGCAGTAGAGCGCCCCCGCAAGATCTTTTCACTGCACAGTAAAGTTTGCAAGTCCGATTCTCTGAGCTGTTGACCGACAAATAACCCTTCACGCACAGCCAGATCCGCGTGGACTCCAAACGCAAATTCTCCGTCAATGAATACCGATGTTCGGGCAGAATTTCGGACCTGCTGCTTCAGTGCTGTTATTTCACCGGGTTTGACCAAGGGATCACGATCACTGGACATCATTGAACCTCTATCGTAAGTGAATCTATTGCTAACCCCGTAAAAATCCCCAGCGCCCCTGTAACGTTTGAGGGAGGCTCGCTCTCCCCAGGATTGGAACTGCCGGAGACAAACTGTGCATAAGCCGATGTACCTCGAACAATGCTGATGCGCAACCCGTGTGCGGGCAGTTGGTTACTTGAGCTAGGCACCTGGACCGCGTAAGCCCCCGACCATGAACGCTGCTCAGCGTTGACGAACGGTACCGACCTCTCCCGCTGCAGTGCCTCTGGACTGAGGAAAAAATTGCTCAGGCGGGGGCTCTGCCCCAATCGCGGAAGAAGTTGCGTCCGCAACCACCAGTCATCGCCGTCCCTTTCGGTGTTGTCGGTCCAATACAATGTTGCCTCCACCAGGTAGACCAATCCTTCACGCGCATTCGCCCCTAATGCCCGCAGTCCTAGTGAGTCCACTAAGAGCGGATCAACAAACACAGAGTCCAAGATCAGGCCTGGTATCGGGGTATCGGAAACTTCAATGCTTACGCTATCGAGAGAAACTGCTGGTGGAACCCTGCTGTTCGCCATTATCACATGATCGCCCCAATACACTCTTAAGTCCAATTCTGCACCAGGAATTGCGGTGATTGGTTCCAGTGGAGCATAGATTCCTGCGCCCTGCATAGTGTATGGAATCAGCGAACCCTGTAGCATAAACTCTACACGCGCACCGGTGGCGGCTGTCGACTGGTCCAAGTCGTACTTCGCCTCCAAAGGTGCCGTTCTTCTCAATGTTAGCGGCGGTAGCGGCTGTCCTGCTGCAACGTAAGATTCCACAACAAGGAGTGAAGTATCCTCGGGATGGACCGCTTCGCAGCCCATCAGAAAAAAGATCACCAATATTGCATACCGGAACTTCATATGCTAAAACCGAGCAACGAGTTCAAAAAGCGGATAAGCGGGCATACCATAAGTGGACATCACAGAGACCGGCTCGGGGATTTCGAAGGTATACGTCTGCCTGACAATATTGCGACGGAACGTAATATTGTTAATTTCTAGACTGACCTGCATAGACACGAAACCTGCATTAAACCTGTAGGCTCCCTGCAACCCATAGTTAACATAGGGAGGTAGGCGGCCGTTGTTGATCTTGGGGAAATACAGAAATCCCCGGGGCTCCTCGGAGAGCGGATCACCCACGGCATAGCGAGCTTCGGGAACAGTTATCGGGTAACCACTGCGCCATTGTCCCGTTAATCCGTATGTCCAGCTCCGCGTGTTGCGTTGCAGGACGATTTCGAGCCGCTGCGGTACATCATAGCGGGTGGGGCGAAGATTTTTCTCCCCTAGTAAGGGGGCACGACTACGTGATCGCCCTGCGGCATAACTGACCCAGACCATATTCGCACCGCGTTCATACTGTAGGCTCCCCTCCAAGCCATATGCCAATGCCTCCCCTCTAGTATACTGACCCAAAATGGCCGCAAGCGAAATCCCCGGCCCCCGCAGTCCATCCTTGGTCTGTTCCTCATCCCGTGGAAGCAATAAACCTTCCGTTCTCTGGACGTACATAGCAATACCGGCTGTAAGATTCGTGCCGAGAGACAGGTCGCCACTAGCAGATCCATGATAGCTCTGCGAGGGTTTAACTGAACGACTCGCAGGCACCCACCGGTAAGCAATTAAATCGTAAAGAACTGAATAACGGTCGCGAACCTGGTGCAGGTATTGAACATTAACTCCGGCGGCTGCACGTAAAATAACACGATCCAGAGCATAGCGGATGCCAAGACGAGGACTGAGCCTCAGGTCATTACCGCCAAGGAGTCGGCTGATTCGTAACCCCGGTTGAACCTGCAGTCTTCGTGTCGGCTTCCATGTATCCTGTATATGGAGCACTATTTCAGTATTGTCTAACCTGCTCTCTTCGTCGGTACTCTCGGAAATTGAATTAGTCTGCAGAATAAGTGCTCCCAACTCGCTCGAGAAGCTCCGCTGGACTATGGAAGCCCCTGCCTGAATGTGATGTGTTAACGACAAATAGTAATCCAGGTCTAACTTAATGCCCATATCAAGTATATCTACGGCATATTTTGAACTGATTGATGAAGTTGCTACCGGTCGAAGGAATATGCGCTCATGTGCACGATATGAGGTTGCGTATGCTGTTGCGCTCAAAAAAAATCGGTCAGCATACAAATAATGGTAACGCGCACTCGCCAGACGGTTACTCCAGCGCGTATCAAATTCTACTATCAGACTGGAGGGGCGCAACCAGCTCGCCAATGGAAGAATTGATCCAGATTCACCAATGCGTGATATGTTAATCGGCAAGCGAATATCCAAATCATCTGCGCTGCCATAGACGCCCAGAGTCAATCTGTGTTGCAGTGATGGACGCCAAGCCAGTTTCGCACTGACATCATACAGATAGATTCCCGTACGCAGCGTATCCCGGGTCACACCGTCGTCAACCGGGTGCTTGCGTCCAATAATACGATCCAGATAAGAGCGGCGCCCGGACATCATAAACGAGACTTCATTTCCAATAGGCCCCTCGACAAAAAGACGGGCGCTAAACAACCCTACCCCCACCAACCCTGTTATGCCCTCCTGCGTACCATCTTTTAGTTCGGCATCCAGTACAGCAGAAAGACGTCCTCCATATTCTGCAGGAAAGCTGCCCCGATACAGACGAACATCCTTGAAGACTTCAGGCTGGTAAATTGACAATAATCCGCCCACATGCCACATGTGATATATTGGAGCCCCATCAATCAGATACTGAATTTGGTCGGGCTCACCGCCTCGAACAACAAGGCCTCCCTGATTCGTGCGCACCCTCTGTACACTGGGAAGCCAATGCAAGGATTGGAGAAGATCTGCTTCCCCAGGAAGCCCCGGGAATCCGCTGATCAGGTCAACCGGGATCTCCCGCACGCCTGGAGAAACCTCATAAGGATCTCGACGATCTGAGGTAACCACAACGGTCTCTGATTCAACCGCCCTGCGCTCAAGGGCTAACATGACCGATTCCTCGGAAATCGCAATCAGTGTATCCAGCGAGGCATATCCGAGAAAAGAAGCACTTACCAGATATTGACCGACCGGTAGAGCAGGCATCGCGAAATATCCGCCCTCGTTGCTTATTGCACCAATGGAAAGTTCAGGCAGGTACACATGGGCGCCAGGCAGTATCTCTTGAGATGTGGCATCCGTGACAAAACCCCGTAATGCGCCCATGCGAACCCTATCCTCAGTTGAGTTAGGGACGGAGTCAGTGCTTGTATCTACGAGTACATATTGCCTCCGTCTCACCCGAACAGCTTGAAGATTCTGATTATCGAGGATGCATGCCAGAGCGCGCTCAATGTCGGTACCTGCATAATTGCACGTAACTATACGCCCCTCAACCAGGCGTTCTGCATATACAAGATCAACACGCTGTGTCACCGTGAATGTGTCCAGCACCCTCTGGAGCGATTCAGAGACGATGTCTATTTCGATAACCTGCGCGCGGACGATTGATGACGGGATTGCCCACACGATAGCAACAGCCACACACAGGACTGCACAGTACTTTCGTAGGGACTGATTCTGGAGGATCGCGCACATCTGATGTGCGCGTTACACGATATTCTTCACTCGGTTCCAATGGTGAGCTTACGGAGCAATCCGAAAGACACCCCCCTCTGTATGAACCACGGTTCCAAGTGCAAGGGCCAGTGCATTCAGAATTTCCTCTATCTCTGCATCCGGGGCAAATGTGCCTGTGACGGTTTCATTTACCAGCGATGGATCCACCTCGACACGAACGTTTCGGCTTTCAGAAAGCAACGTCGCTGCTCTGCTCAGCGGAGTTTGTCGAAGAAAAATAAACCCGGTCCAACTCAATGCATTCTCCAATTCGACTTGAGAGGACGGTCCGGGCGGGGCGCCATCGGTAACCTTGGTCATCTGCCCGGGTTCAAGCATGACGGTTGGCAACCCTTGTGCGTTCGAAGCCACTTCCACCTGGCCGCTTTCCAGTACAACGTGAGTAGCACCTTGCTGTGATCGAACACCAAAACGTGTGCCGAGGACGTGAATGAATGCCTCGTCAGTCTGCACTGTGAACGGATCAGATTGATGTATAATATCGAAGAAAGCCTGACCATTAAACGTTACACTGCGTACGAAATCCCGCTCATCAAATCGGATTGTCGCCGGACCATTCAGGTGAGCAACCGAGCCATCTGGAAGCTCCACCCGCTCATACTCGCCTGACGCAGCCGCAATAGTTTGTAGGGCGGTATCACTGTCACGAAGCGTCAATACAGCCACAAAACAGACCGCAAGAATAGCAATCACCGCCGCAATTCGGTAGGACCAGGACGGTAGTTTTCGCAGGGGACGATCTACTTGATCCCAACATTCTAGGAAATCCTGTCGATCCTGTTCAATCTGAACCGCAGCCTCAGCAAAACCTGGATGCGACTCAACCACCCTATCCACAACGCCCCAATTGGCCCTGATCTCATCAGATTCTTCCTCACTGAGTTCTCCGGCATGTCCACCGGTAACCAATGAATACAGCACAAACAGATGTGTATCCGGCAATCTGCTACGTAGATGTGCACATATCTGCTGCCAGCCGGCATAGGAACGTGCCAAATCTGGATCGCTCTCCAACGCCTCCATGAACGATTGACGCTCTTCTAGTGTCAGACCACCTTCGTGAAGAATCGCGTCTATTTTATCGAATTGTTCCATTCCAGAATCGTGCATCGACTATATGACGCAGGCAACAGATAAAAGGTAACCTACTCTTCTGCAAATACATTTCGCATTTTTTCAAAGGCACGTTTCACCTGCATCTTGACAGCCGTTTCAGTAGTACCGAGAATATTGGCTATTTCTTTGTATTTGTACCCGTACTCGCGAAGTTCGAGGATCCGTCTAACATGGGGGGTGAGTACAGATAACACTCGCTCAATATCAAGAGTACTTTCAAACCTGTCGCTGGCGGCCTCGGCCTTTTCCGAAAGAATCTGAGTGTCGTACGTTTGCTCCTTGGGCGAGTGGCGCCCACGATAATAATCGTGCAACTCAAACAAAGCAGCTTTCATAGCAAAGGCCTTGAACCGGTCGGGATGCTTCAGGGCAGAGAGACCCGAATGTACTCGTATTAGTGCACACTGCATTAGGTCGTCAACTATAGCCTGATTCCCGACTTTTGCTCGGAAGTAATTTTTAAAGACCTGGGCCAATCGGCGCAGGAGCACTTCTCTGGCCAGCCCATCGCCGTCCTGCGCTCGTCTAACCAACCTTGGATCGAATTTACTTTGAGCCATCACGGACGTACAGGCACGTACATGTCAGACTAGCTATCAGCCCGAGGTGTACTACACTGGTTCAAACCTGTTTGCTGCAAAATTTTTCTGAACCTCTTCCGGATTAAAGATCCGACCGTTCATGGCCAAATACACACCACCTGGCAATATTTGCGCCGCAGCAAGTGCAAACCCGATGTTGAATTCTGCATCGGAAGACTTGAACCTGGCCGGCATCAAAGCACCAACTAAAACAACTGTCTTGTCTCTAACAGGCTGGATCTGTCGTGCAGTCGTGATCATGGTGTCAGTACCGTGCGTGATCAAAATGCACCGCTGCCTTGCCCGGTGTACCTCGTCACGAATGCAGTTCCTGTCCTGTTCGGTCAATTCCAGACTGTCTTTTGCCAAGAGTGTTTTGATAACATAGGGGACGGAAACCCCTACATGCTGAAGGATCTCTGTGATTTGAGGGTTTCCTACCTGATAATCACTCTTATCGTCAAAGTACACCTTATCAATTGTACCGCCGGTGGTGAGAATAAGGAGTTCGGCCGACATTGGAACGGACAGTGCAAATAGCAGACTCTACATCTTTAATCGTGAAGAATTCAATTTCTGAAAACTTCAGGGTACAGACCGAACCCTTCTGGATGGTACTTCCGGCGTTCGAAAGCCACACTTCCACGGAGTTCTCAATACCGGATTTTGATGTTTTTGATCCGATTAGTGGTATTCCCGACTGAACAACCGTTGACTTATAGCAATGGCGCTGAGGGGCCACAGTGGCTTACACCTAATTATTTGGGGAATTATAACTCAAACTGTAACTTTTAACGAATTATGACGTATATTATACGAA